>CAJFPC010000055.1 GCA_904398325.1 Candidatus Neoruminococcus faecicola
CGCCTCTTCCCTGACGGTGGCCCTGGGCCGGGATATCGCCGGCAACCCCATGCTGGCGGATATTGCCAAGATGCCCCATGTGCTCATTGCCGGTTCCACCGGGTCGGGCAAATCGGTGTGCATCAACTCCATCATCACCAGCATCCTGTATAAATCCACCCCCGAAGAGGTGCGCATGATCATGATCGACCCCAAGGTGGTGGAGCTGGGGGTCTACAACGGCATCCCCCATCTGCTCATCCCGGTGGTCACCGATCCCAAAAAGGCCGCCGGCGCCCTGGGCTGGGCGGTCAACGAGATGCTGGGCCGCTACAAGCTGTTTGCCGAGGCGGGCGTGCGGGATCTGGACAGCTACAACCGCGCCTGCCAGGCCCATCCGGAGCTGGCCCCCCGCCCCCGCATCGTGGTCATCATCGACGAGCTGGCCGACCTGATGATGGCCTCCCCCAACGAGGTGGAGGATTATATCTGCCGGCTGGCCCAGATGGCCCGCGCTGCCGGCATGCACCTGGTGATCGCCACCCAGCGCCCCAGCGTGGATGTCATCACCGGCGTCATCAAGGCCAACATCCCCTCCCGCATCGCCTTTGCGGTCTCCTCCCAGGTGGACAGCCGCACTATTTTGGATATGGGCGGGGCGGAAAAGCTGCTGGGCAAGGGGGACATGCTCTTCCACCCCATCGGCGTTTCCAAACCGATCCGGGTGCAGGGGTGCTTTGTTTCCGACCAGGAGATCGAAGGGGTCATCTCCTTTATCAAGGAGAGCGGCAGCGCCCGCTACGACCAGGCCATCGAGGAAGAAGTGGAAAAGCTGGCCGTCGCTGAAAAAGGCTCCTCCGGGCAGGAGGGCGGCTCGGAAGAGGACCCCATGCTCGCTGACGCCATCGAATGCGTGGTGGAAGCGGGACAGGCCTCCACCTCCCTGCTGCAGCGGCGGCTGCGCCTGGGCTATGCCCGCGCCGCCCGGCTGATCGACGAGATGGCCGACCGGGGCATCATCGGCCCCTATGAGGGCAGCAAGCCCCGCCAGGTGCTGCTCAGCCGCGAGCGGTGGATCGAGATGAAGATGAACCGCTCCGCGCAGGAGGCATCCCAATAATCTGTTTTTCCCAAGGCCACCGCTTTTGGCAGTGGCCTTTTTTCAGGAGGTAGACGCCATGTCAGGTTTTTTGCCCATCACCAGAGAAGAAATGCTCGCGCGCGGCTGGGACCAGGTGGATTTTGTGCTGGTCACCGGCGACGCCTATGTGGATCACCCCAGCTTCGGGCTGGCAGTGATCGCCCGCGTGCTGGAGGCGGAGGGCTACCGGGTTGGGATCGTCTCGCAGCCCCGCCTGGACGGGCCGGAGGATTTCCTCCCCTTCGGGCTGCCCCGGCTGGCCTTTATGGTCACGGCGGGGAATATCGACTCCATGGTGGCCCATTACACCGCCGCCAAGCGCCGCCGCAGCGACGACGCCTATACCCCCGGCGGCAAGGCCGGCCGCCGGCCCGACCGGGCGGTGACGGTCTATTGCCGCAAAATCCGGGAATACGCCCCCGGCGTGCCGCTGATTATCGGCGGCATCGAGGCCTCGCTGCGCCGCTTTGCCCACTATGACTACTGGGAGGATAAGGTCCATCCCAGCGTGCTGCTCTCCTCCGGGGCGGACCTGCTCAGCTACGGCATGGGGGAGCTGCAGACCCGCCAGCTGGCCCGCCGCCTGGCAGCCGGCGAGCCCATCGAAAAAATCCGCGACATCCGCGGCACCTGCTACCTCTGCCGCCAGGAGGAGCTGCCGGAGGACTATGTGACCTGCGCTTCCTTCGCCAAGGTGAGCGTGGATAAGCCCGCCCATGCCCGTGCCTGCCGCATCCAGCTGGAAAATCACGACCACGTCTACGGCAAGACCATTGTCCAGAAGCAGACCAACGAGCTGTTTCTGGTGCAGAACCCGCCCATGCGCCCCCTCACCCAGGAGGAATTCGACCAGGTGGCCCAGCTGCCCTATATGCGCATGTACCATCCCTCCTATGAAAAGCTGGGCGGCGTCAAAGCCATTGAAGAGGTGGAGTTTTCCGTCATCCACAACCGGGGCTGCTTTGGGGCGTGCAACTTCTGCTCCATCGCCTTCCATCAGGGGCGGCATGTGACCACCCGGTCGGTGGATTCGGTGGTGCGGGAGGTGGAGGCCTTCACCCATTCGCCGCGCTTTAAGGGCTATGTCCACGATGTGGGCGGGCCCACCGCCAACTTCCGGGTGCCCTCCTGCAAAAAGCAGGAGGCCTGCGGCCTCTGCCCCGACCGCAAGTGCCTGGCGCCGGAGCCCTGCCCCGCCCTGCAGATCGACCACCGGGAATTTGTCTCGCTGCTGCGCCGCCTGCGGGAGATCAAGGGGGTCAAAAAGATTTTCATCCGCTCGGGGCTGCGGTATGACTACATCGTCCGGGACCCTGACGACACCTTCTTCCGGGATCTGGTCACCTACCATGTCAGCGGCCAGCTGAAGGTGGCGCCGGAGCACTGCTCCGCCCCGGTGCTGGATATGATGGGCAAGCCCCATATCCAGGCCTACGAGCGGTTTTCCAAGAAGTTTTATGAGATCACCAAATCCATCGGCAAGGAGCAGTACCTGGTGCCCTATCTGATGAGCAGCCATCCGGGCAGCCATCTTTCCGACGCGGTGGAGCTGGCCCTCTTTTTAAAGAGGCATCATATCCGCCCCGAGCAGGTGCAGGATTTTTACCCCACGCCGGGCACCGTCTCCACCTGCATGTTTTTCACCGGGATCAACCCCTACACCATGAAGGAGGTCTATGTGCCCCGTTCCATGGAGGAAAAACACCTGCAGCGCACCCTGCTGCAGTATTTCAAGCCGGAAAACCGCTCCACCGTCATCCGGGCGCTGATTCTCGCCCACCGGGAGGATCTGATCGGCACCGGCCCCGGCTGCCTGGTGCCCCCCGACCGCAAATACCTGGAAGAACACCGCCGCCAGCGGGACCGGCAGCCCCAGCCCGGCGGGAAAGGAGCCCGACGCCCTCATGGCAAGACGAAGAAGCCGAAGAAAAAATAAAGCCCCAGCCTGGGTGGCCGCCCTGCTGGCCGTGGGGATGGCCTTTGCCTACGGCTATCAGTGGCTGGTGCAGTCCGGCCAGATCGAGGATGTGCTGGGCATTTATCCCGAGCCGGTCAGCATCGCCGAGGAACTGGGCGATGCCATCGCACAGGTGCACATCATCGACTCCGGCCAGGCGGATTGCGCCCTGGTGCTCACCAGGGAGAAAACCCTCCTCATCGACACCGGGCTGAGCGAAAATGCCGATAAAACCGCCGCCTATCTGCGGGACGCCGGCGTCACCCGGCTGGATTATGTGATCTCCACCCACCCGCACGCCGACCATATCGGCGGCATGCAGACGGTGCTGGAGCAGTTCCCGGTGGATACCATCCTCACCGCGCCGATCCAAAGCGGCGGGGAATCCGACAACAGCGCCTACCGCCGGATGGTGGAAACAGCCCTGGAAACCGGCACCGCCCTGGAAACGGTATCCGCCGGGGAAGCCTTTCCCCTGGCGCAGGGGGTGACCCTCACCATCCTGGGGCCAGAGGAGGAATTGGAGGATATCAACGAGAATTCCGTTGTCTCCCGGCTGGACTGCGGGGAGGTCTCCTTTTTGTTCTGCGGCGACATCGGCCGCGAGGCGGAAGAGCTGCTGGCCGAAAGCGGCGCCGACCTGGATGCCGACGTGCTGGCAGTGCCCCATCACGGCAGCGCCGGCAGCTCCACCCGGGAATTCCTAGCCGAGGTGACCCCGCAGATCGCCACCATCTCGGTGGGGCTGGGCAATGACTACGGCCACCCCACCCCGGAGGCCCTGGAGCGCCTGCACGAGGCGGGCGCGGATATTTTCCGCACGGATATCAACGGCACCATTCTGCTGGCCACCGACGGGCAGCAGCTCAGCATTCAGACAGAAAAAGGAGGTGCAGCGGCATGATCCATCTGGTCTATGCCGACCCCAAAGCCAAGGTGCTGGAGAAGATCCTCTCCGGCCGCAAAACCATGATCCTGCGAGCCGCCGCTGGCAGGCGGACGCCCTACGGCAAGGTGCGCCCGGGAGAAACGCTCTACCTGACCGAGCATCTGGGCAGCGGCAAGGTGAAGGCCTGCGCCCAGGTCAGCCAGGTGATCGAATCCGGCAAGCTGGAAGAAGAGGCCTGCGCCGCCTTCCTCGCCCCGTACGAGGAGCAGCTCGCCCTCTCGGACGCCCAGCGGGAAAAAATGGGCCAAAAGCGCTTTATGGTGCTCATCGGGATCGCGGACGCGCACCGCATCGAGCCTTTCTCGGTGGAGCTGCCCGGCTGCAAGGATGACTGGGTGATCCTGGAGGATCTGGACGCCGTCCGGGCGGATTACTCCCTTTAACACTAAGTATGCAGAAAAAAACCGCCCCTAGGGGCGGTTTTTGCTTTTAAAGCGCTTTTTTCTTTTCACATCAGCACGTTGCCGTTGACCGTCAGCTTAAACTGCAGGCCGAAGAAATCTGCCGCCCGGCGGCAGAGCAGCATGCGGTTCATAAAGATTTCAAAATAATCCACCACCGAGCAGATTTCCAGATCGATGGTCAGGTTGAGGGTGACCGTCTTGGCCTCGGCATCCAGCACCAGGGCAGAATGCTCCACCGCGTAATTGACCCGGTCGTGGATATCAAAGGTGGAAAAATCCCGGTTGCGCACCCGGCTGCGGCGCACGTCGCTTTTATCCGCCAGGATGATGGCGGCCGCCAGCTCGTTGACCGGCACGGCGGTGCCCTCGTCATGGTTGCCGATGGCGGTGATGACGGCGGCCACCTCCTCGGCGGGCATGCCCAGCTTATCCAACAGGCGGAAAGCCATCACCGCGCCGGAAAGGGCGTGGTCCACCCGGTTGACCACATTGCCGATATCGTGCAGATACCCGGCGATGCGGCAGAGCTCCACCGTGCGCTCGGGATAGCCCAGCCGCGCCAGGATGTCGCTGGCCACGGTGGCGGTTTTGATCACATGGGCAAAGCTGTGCTCGGTAAAGCCCAGCACGCTGAGCGACTCATCCGCCTTGCGAATGTAGGTGTTGATCTCCTCGTTGTTTTTAATCTGTTCATAAGTTACCAAAATCCTGTCACTTCCTTATGCTTCATTTCTTCTATTCCTTTTACCCTGTCTTTATTATAAAAGCTCTTTGTTAAAAAGAAAATGGATATTCTGTAAATTTATGGACATCCGGTTCCCCCCGGCCGTCAAATCTGCTATACTGAAAAGACAAATGATCTCAAGGAGGCGCGTTCCCTGTGCGGATTCTTGTCACCGGCGGCGCCGGTTATATCGGCAGCCACACCATCCTGGAGCTGCTGTCGGCAGGCTACGATGTGGTAGCGATGGATAATTTCTCCAATTCCAAGCCGGCGGTCATCGACCGGCTTTATGCGGTTTCCGGCGTCCGGTTCCGTTTTTATGAAGCGGATCTGGGCGATTCGCTGGCGCTGGATAAAATCTTTATCGAAAACAAAATCGACGGCGTCATCAATTTTGCCGGAGCCAAGGCGGTGGGGGAATCGGTGGAAAAGCCCCTCAAATATTACCGCAACAATCTTTCCGGCATGATCAACCTGCTGGAGACGATGGCCCGGTTTGAATGCAGGCAATTCGTCTTTTCCTCCTCCGCCACTGTTTATGGCGCCGGCGGCACCCCGCCCTTTCGGGAGGAGGACCCGCTGGGCGCTTTAAACCCCTACGGCAGCACCAAACTCATGGGCGAAACCATCCTGCGGGACGTATCCGCCGCCGACCCGGAATTTTCGGCGGCGATCCTGCGGTATTTCAACCCCATCGGCGCCCATCCCAGCGGCATGCTCGGCGAGGATCCCGCCGGCATCCCCAACAACCTGCTGCCCTATATCGCCCGGGTGGCCGTCGGCCGGCTGCCGTATCTGACCGTCTTTGG
The DNA here is from genome assembly GCA_904398325.1 of Candidatus Neoruminococcus faecicola. Taxonomy (GTDB): domain Bacteria; phylum Bacillota; class Clostridia; order Oscillospirales; family Ruminococcaceae; genus Neoruminococcus; species Neoruminococcus faecicola. Next base: position 5,964 of record CAJFPC010000055.1, read on the forward strand.
GGATGACTGGCCCACGCCGGACGGCACCGGCATCCGGGATTATATCCATGTGGTGGATCTGGCCCGGGGCCATGTGGCTGCCCTTGCCTACCTTGCAGCCCATCCCGGCTGCGTCACCGCCAACCTGGGCACCGGCAGGGGCCACAGCGTCCTGGAGGTGCTGCACGCCTTTGAGCGCGCCTGCGGCCGCCAGATCCCCTATGAGGTGGGGCCCCGCCGCCCGGGGGATAACGCCGTCTCTTATGCCGACTGCACCCGCGCCCGGGAATTGTTCGGCTGGCAGGCCCAGCTGGGGCTGGAGGAAATGTGCGCCGACAGCTGGCGTTTTATCCAGCAGAACCCCGACGGCATCCAGTAACATAGAATATAAAAAAAGAACCGGCCGTTTGGGCCGGTTCTTTTCTATTGTGACACCATTAGAATCCATTGCGGGTGTAGGCCGTGCCGGGCTCTACAAAATCCTCCGCACTGTACTCGGTAAACTGCAGGGAATCCGGCAGCTGGCTGCGGGGAATCACCAGCATGTCGCTTTCCACCCCGCCGGCGGTATACAGCTGCACAAAGGCCAGGTCCTCCCCTTCTCCCCAGGTGTTGCGGGCCAGGGCGATCAGCTCTTCCAGCTGCTCCGGGTCGGTGACCTCTGCCACATAGGCGGCATCGCCCATATAGCTGCTTTCCATATCATGGATGATGTAGCTGTCCCAGCCATAGCGGTTGCCGTTCCAGTTGCCGGAGGTATACGGCAGGGTACCGCTCTCATAATACCCCACCTTGGCGCTGACCGCCGGGTCGGCGTATTGGGTGGGCGATGCGGTCAGCTCTTCATAAAGCCCCAGCCGGCGCAGCACCTCGATGGTATTGGCATCCCCCTCCAGCACGGTATGGACAACGGCGCTGGGGTTTGCATGATACTGTGTGGAATCCTCCGGCTCGCTCAGCTCCAGCGAAAGCATCGCGACCTGCCGGCTTTCCGGCCGGTCATACTGCTCCGGGGTGCGGGCCAGCAGGTCCGCCTGGATGGCTGCCAGCAGCTCGTCGCTCTGCTGCTGGGTGAGTGCAGTGCGGGGCCATTCCTCCGGGAACTGTTCGCTGCGCAGCAGATTAAAGGCATCGGTGTAGGAGAGGGTTTTCACCTGCTGCTGGCCGGTGTAAAAGACAGCGAAGGTCTTCTGCACATATTCCGGCTGGAATTTGAGCGATTCCAGCTGCTCCAGCATCTCCTGCGTGCAGAGGGAATAGCTCCGGGTCATGGTGCCGCCGTTGGTCAGATGATAGGTGATGGTGAAATTCTCATAAAACGGCCCTTCCTCATCCATATGATCCAGCGCGGCGATGGCATTTTCATGCAGCGACCGCACCAGCTCGATGCAGTCGGGGTCGGTCAGGGCGACATCTTTGAGCAGATCCAGCCACTCCCCGCTGGAAGCGGAGGGGAGGAAATCCTCCCGGTTGGAAAATTCGTTGCTGCCCGGGATAGGGTTGGCCAAATGGCTGGCATCCTGAGGGCGGTCCCGCAGGATATCGTGATCGCCCAACGTCTGATAATCGATGGAGACTGAGGCGATGCTGCCGGCCTCGGGCAGCCTGGTCTCATAGCCCAGGCCCCCGTGCGTGCAGAAAAAGGCGAACATCATCATGAACACCGCCGCGCCGCCCATGACCGGCAGGCTGCGGCCAATGCCCTTGAAGCCGCGGATCAAAATGACTTCCATGATGATGTACGACAGACATGCGCCTATCCCGCATCCGATGATAAACAGCGCATTGCTGGCCGTACCGGCAAAGGAAAGGGTGATAATAAAGCCGAATACCAGCGATGCACAATAGGTGAAAACCAGCTTGGTAGCCATCTTCAGCCAGCCGCGGGAGCTGGTCTCCTCCGCCAGGTCGCTTTTGCGCCGGCGGTAAAAGAACACCGCTGCCACCGCTGCCAGCAGGGCGATCACCGCCCAGATGGCCAGGGCGATATGATAGCCGCCGATGATCTCATAAAAGCTTTCGGCATAATAATTGAGCGACAACCGCACGACAATCATGCTTACCGGCGTGAAGTAAGCCAGCGCAGGGGTCTGAAAGATCCAGTCGCTGCTGAAGCCATCCAGCGTGGAATCGAACACAAAAATAGTCAGCAGGATGGCGATAATGGGCAGGTACACCACCTGCAGCGACTGCACCAGCGCATCAAAGCTGGTGCCCACCAAGGTGTTGACCATCACGGTGATGGTATACACCGCCGCCGTCAGCACCGCCCAGGTGGCAAGGTCGCCCAGCAGCACCGTCATCCCCGCGGCGGAAAAACCGAAAGTGATCACCTGCACCACCGCAATCATGGCAAACGAAATCACCACCGGCGCCAGCAGCAGGCACAGCCCCACCGCCAGATTGGCCGCCATCAGCTCCTGACGGCTGACCGGCAGCGCATGGTAGGTATCCACCGCTTTTTTGGAATGCATATAATGGTACTGCAGCAGCCCCAGAATAATCGGCGCCACGATCATCACCAGGATAAAAATCACCGCCGCCGGCATGCTGTAAAGATACGACGCGCCGAACAGGCTGTAATATTTCCTGCCGCTTTCCCCCACGGTGGGGCTCATCACCGACATGGTATAAGCCAGCGGAAAGAACAGGAACACCAGCACCGCGTAATAAAAGAACAGCCCGCGCTGGCTTTTAAATACCTGGCGGAAGATATGCCCAAAATGGCTGCCGCGCTTAGAAGATAACATTGTTGTAGTCATACCCGACCGCCTCCATTTCATGAATAAACACCTCTTCCAGGGTCAGCGGCACCGCCTCCACAAAGAGCGGCGAGAGCCCCTCCAGCGCGGCGATGACATCCTCCCTGCCGCCGCGGGCGATCAGGCTCACCATGCTGCCCCGCACATCCAGCTGCATCACATCCACCCGCTCCTTGAGCGTCTCGGCCTCCACCATAGGGCGAAAAGCCGCCTGCACCTTGCAGAAGCCCAGTTTCAGGTCGTCGATCTCCTTCTCAAAGATGATGCGCCCGCCGTGCAGCAGGCCCACATGGTCGCACATATCCTCCAGCTCCCGCAGGTTGTGGGAGGTGATGACGGTGGTCATGCTGCGGGCCGCCATATCGTCGGCGATCACCTTGCGCACCGCACCGCGGATCACCGGGTCCAGCCCGTCGAAGGCCTCGTCCAGCAGGAGGTATTCCGGCTGGCAGGCCAGGGCCAGCACCAGGGCTGCCTGGCGCTTCATGCCCTTGGAGAAGGTGTGAAGCCGCTTTTTGGGATCGATGGGGAAGATCCCGCAGAGCTTCTCATACCGCTCCCGGCTGAAGGCGCTGTAATAGCCCCGGTAAAAATCCGCCATTTCGTCCATGGTGGCCTGCGGCAGAAAGTAAATGTCATCGCTGACAAAAAAGAGCCGGTTTTTGACAGAGGGGTTCTCATACACCTCCTCGCCGCCGACGGTGACGCTGCCCGCATCCGGGCGGTAAATGCCGCTGACCAGCCGCAGGAAAGTGGATTTGCCGGACCCGTTGGAACCGATCAGCCCGTACACGGCACCGCTGGGGATGGTGGTGTCAAGCCCGCTCAGAGCCTCATAATCATCAAACCGCTTGGTCAACTGTACTGCTGTAATCATGTTTCATCCTCCCAGGTCTCACGGACCAGATCTGTAGCCTCTGCGCGGGTGATCCCCACGCTTTTGCCCTGCGCCAGGGCTTGGCGTATTTGCTCCTTTGCCTCGCCCCGCAAACGGCCCGCAGCGCTCTCCCCGCTTTTCACAAAGCTGCCCTTGCCGGTGACGGAATAGAGCACGCCGTCCCGCTCCAGCTCCTGATAGGCCTTCTGCACGGTATTGGGGTTGATACCGAGCTCCCTGGCCAGCGAGCGCACGCTGGGCAGCTGTTCATCCTCTTCCAGCAGCCCCAGGGCGATCATTTCGCTGATGCGGTTTTTCAGCTGCTCATAGATCGGCGCACGGCTTTGCAGATCCAAAGTGATCACTGTTTTGCCTCCTTTCAGTAATCCTATGTGTACTAATTCGATTAGTACAGTTTTAACTTACCATCTTTTTCCCCGGATGTCAACCCTTTTTTCTGGAAAAATTGTTTTAAAATGTAAAACTTCATTTTAATTTTCTGCCGAATGATTGACTTGGCCCCAGCGATGCGATATAGTTAAACTAATCATATAAAATAGAGTAAATCTGAGAAAATGGAGGGAATCCTATGCGCAAAACAAAAATCATCTGCACTCTCGGCCCCGCTTCCCAAAGCGAGGAGGTTCTGCGCCAAATGATGCTGGCGGGCATGGATGTGGCCCGCTTCAACTTCTCTCATGGCAGCCATGAAGAACACCTGGCCAAGCTGAACCTGGTCAAAAAGCTCCGCCAGGAGCTGGGCCTGCCGGTGGCCACCCTGCTGGACACCAAGGGCCCGGAAATCCGCCTGCGCAACTTTGAGGGCGGCCGCGCGGAGCTCAAAGAGGGCGCCACCTTCACCCTGACCTGTGAGGATATCCTGGGCAACGACCAGATCGCCAGCGTCACCTACGCGGGCATCACCGACGATATCTCGGTGGGCAGCCGCATCCTCATCGATGACGGCCTCATCGAGCTGCGGGTCAACGCCATCCAGGGCAGCCGGGTCATCTGCACCGTGCTCAACGGGGGCACTGTCTCCAACCACAAGGGCATCAACATCCCCAACGTGAAGCTGTCCATCCCTTATATCAGCGAGCAGGACCGCTCTGACATCATCTTCGGCATCGAGCAGGGGTTTGATTTTATCGCCGCCTCCTTTGCCCGCAGCGCGGACGATATCCAGCAGCTGCGCCACCTGCTGGACGAGCAGAACTGTCAAACCATTAAAATCATCGCCAAAATTGAAAACGCCCAGGGCATCGAGAATATCGACGAGATCCTGCGGGTGGCCGACGGCATCATGATCGCCCGCGGCGACATGGGGGTGGAGATCCCCCTGGAGGATGTGCCGCCCATCCAGAAATCCCTGATTAAAAAGGCCTCTGCGGTGGGCAAATACTCCATCACCGCCACCCACATGCTGGACAGCATGATCCACCATCCCCGTCCCACCCGTGCGGAGGCGGCGGACGTGGCCAACGCGGTCTACGACGGCACTTCCGCAGTGATGCTCTCCGGCGAAACCGCTGCCGGCAAATATCCGGTGGAAGCCCTCACCATCATGAGCACCATTGCCGAGCGCACCGAGCAGGATATCGACTACCACAGCCGCTTTTTGCATTATCACACCGGCCAGAAGCTCAATGTGACCACCGCTATCAGCCATGCCACCTGCTCCACCGCCTATGATATTGAAGCGGCGGCCATCGTCACCGTGACCATGTCCGGCAATACCGCCCGGATGATCAGCCGCTACCGCCCCGAGGTGCCCATCATCGGCTGCACCTCGGATGAGCACACCTACCGGCAGCTCTCGCTGAGCTGGGGCGTTCAGCCGCTGATGATCGAGCACAAGGATACCAGCGAGGAATTGTTCGGCCACGCCATCCATGTAGCGCGGGACCACGGCTATATCAAAAACGGCGAGGTGGTGGTCATCACCGCCGGGGTGCCTTTGGGCATTACCGGCACCACCAACCTGCTGCGGGTCCATGTGGTGGGAGATGTGCTGCTCAGCGCCCGCAGCGTCAACCGCTATCAGGCGGTGGGAAATCTTTGTGTTTGTAAAAATGAAAAAGAAGCATTGCTAAATTTTAAATCTGGTGATATATTAGTAATACCGCAGACTTCAAACCAGATCCTGCCGCTGATGAAGCGGGCCAGCGCCATTATCACCGAGCAGGATGGCTTAAATTCTCACGCCGCCATTGTCGGCATGGCGCTGGATATCCCGGTGCTGGTGGGCGCCGCCCATGCCACCGAGATTCTGGCCAACGGCACCACTGTCAGGGTGGACAGTGAAAAGGGCCTGGTTTGTTCCGTCGATCCAGAATAGTGAAAAATAAGGAGACCGTGTATGAAGAAATCGTTGCGTTCCAAAGTCCTAACCGGCCTGATGGCGCTCAGCCTCTGCCTTTCCATGACGGCATGCGGCGGCGACGAGCCGGAATCCACCACCGGGCAGGTGCCGGTCAACCCGCTGGAGGCCATCAACTTCAATGAGTACCATCCCGAGAGCAGCACCGTGGTGGAGCCGGAAGAATCCATGCTGCAAAAGCTGGTGGACGCCTATAACCAGAACAGCGACACCGTCGGCTGGCTGAAAATCGACAACACCACCATCGATGACGTTGTGGTGCAGAGCACCGCCAACAACAACTATTACCTGCGGCTGAACGCCTACACCAAGGCCTATGACTGGTACGGCTGCTATTATGCCGACTGTGCCAACACCATCGGCGCCCGCAGCAGCCTGGATAAGAACACCATCATCTACGGCCACAGCATGAGCGATAATCCCGACCGCTTCGGCGACCCGGACCGCGACCGTTTCTCCCAGCTGAAAAAATACCTGGATGTGGAATTCGCCAAGGAAAACCCCTACATCCACTTCACCACCCCCGATGACGACATGGTCTTCCAGATCTTCTCGGTGATGTACTGCGATTCCAGCTGGAACTACATAGAGCCCAACCCCGGCACCCAGGAATTCACCGACCTGATCAACGAGGCCAAAATGCGCAGCCAGATCAATTTTGACGTGCAGGTCAGCTCTACCGATAAAATCCTCACCCTTTCCACCTGCACCTACATCTACGGGATGGACAACACCACCCAGCGCTTTGTGGTGATGGCCAAGCTGCTGCCTGCCGGCACCGAACTGCAGGAAAGCGTGGAAGCCACTGTCAACCCCAACCCCAAGGCGCCCTACTAATTTCTTTCCCTTCTGTCAAAAGAGGGCCGGCGAACATCATCGCGGGCCTTTTTTTCTATTCCTGAAAAAGAAAGGAGCAACCCTTATGAAACGAGCCTGCCGCCTCTTCCCCACACTGGCGGCCCTCCTGCTGGCAGCTTGGCTGGCAGGCTGCGGGGGCGGCGAGGATTCCCCTGCCGTTTCCAGCAGCGGGGCCGAAGCCGCCCAGAGCCAGAGCATTCCGGAAGAAACTCCCTCCTCCCTGCCTGAAGTGCCGGCCGAAACGGCAATCCTGCGGGAGGCACAGCTGAGCGCAGAAACCGAATCTGTCGTCCAGCTGCTGACGGGGGATTCCGCCAAGCTCTATGAGTTCAGCGCCCCCGGCGCGGGCAGCGTGCGCTTCACCCTCTGGCAGCTGACCGATGACAGCCGCTGGCAGAGGCTTTCCGGCTGGGCCAGCGGCAGCTCTGCTGAAAGCGCCCAAACCGGCCGCATTGCCCTGCTGGGCGGCGATCTGCGCCAGGCACAGGTAGCCCTCCAGGCGGAAAACGGCGTCTCCCGTTCCACCACCGGCGCCGCTGCCGCCGCCGAGGGGGGATTCGGCATCAGCTACCTGAGCGGGGAAACCGAGGCGCCTCTGGGGCAACCTTTGGCGCTGGCCCTTCAGTACCATGGCGGTGATTCGCTGAGTGTTTATCCCCCCGAGCGGTTTTCCCGGCCGGATCTGCTGGCCGATGAAGGATATACTGAGGTCTACGCCCTGACAGTCACCTTTCAGCCCGGGCCGCTGGATGCGCCAGCCGCTGCCGGGGAAACGGAACCGGAATTTTATCAGCCAAATGCCCTGTAAAAACGGAAAACCACACGCGTCAGCCGCCCTTCGGGGCGGCTGTTTTGCTGTGGAAAAGAGAGAAACACCGCTTAAAACAGCGATATTCCCTCTTTCTCTCCCCGAAAAGGGAGAGTATGACGAAAAGAAGGTATTGACAAAATCCGAAATCAGATTTATACTGCTGACTTGTAATCCGATTTCGGATTTTAATCAGGCTGCCCATTGCAGCCTTTGGGGGAGGATTGCTGTTGAAGGCAGAAATTCAAGATCAAATCGCCGCATGGAACCGTCTGGACAAACGCACCAATGAAATTTATCACCGGGTCGCCGCCCATTTTGGGTTTTCCGACACCTCTTTCTGGGTGCTTTACACCCTGTGCGAATCCACAGAAACCTACACGCAAAACAGTCTGGCAGATGCCTGGTGCTATCCCAGGCAGACGCTCAACTCCTGCATCGCCAATCTGGTGAAGGCCGGTTATCTCTATCTGCAGCAGCAGCCCGGTGCACACCGCGGCAAAGCGATCATGCTCACCGAAGCCGGCCGGGAGCTGTGCCGGCGGACTATCCAGCCGGTGCTGGAGGCGGAGCGCCGTGCGTTTTCGCGCATGACGTCAAAGCAGCGCAGCAAACTGCTGGCGCTGGCGGAGCTGCAATGCTCCTTCTTGCAGGAGGAAATAGAATCCCTGGCCTGTCAGGGATAAGCTTTCGTCCCAAGGGAGGAATACCATGAAACTGATTTTACAATTTATCAAGCCCTACCGCCGGCTGCTGCTGCTGACCCTGCTGGCAGTGATGCTGGATGTAGCCGGCGGCCTGATTTTGCCCACTATCACAGCAAATATTATCAACAATGGTGTTGGCGGCGGGGATCTGCAATATGTGCTGCAGGGCGGCATCTTGATGATCACCGTAGCCATCTGCACCGGCGCAGGCGCCCTGGTGGGCAGCTATTTCAGCGCCGACCTGGCCTCCAAGGTGGGCCGCGATCTGCGAAACGCCCTGTACGACCATTCTCAGGCCTTTTCATCCTACGACTTTGAGCGGTTCGGCACCGGCTCCATGATCACCCGCACCTTGAGCGACGTGAACATTGTTCAGCAGTCGGTGATCATGTGCGTGCAGATGATCCTGCCGGTGCCAGTGGTCTGCATCATGGGCATTGTGATGGCCTTTTGGATCGACCGGATGATGGGCTTTGTGCTCATCGGCGTCACCTGCTTTATCATCCTGCTGGCAGTGCTGATTACCCACAAGGCTTCTGCTATTTTCGGCAAGCTGCAGCGCTTTTTGGACCGGATGAACACCGTCCTGCGGGAAAACGCTACCGGCGTGCGGGTGATCCGCGCCTTCAATAAAGAGCAGTCGGAGGAGGAGCGGATGCACGCCTCCTTTGAACAGTATGCCGAGGCATCCATCCAGGCCAACCGGCTGTTTGCCGGGCTGGAAAGCGCCGCCATCCTGGCCATCAACCTGACCATTGTGGCCATCCTCTGGCTGGGCAGCGGCCGGGTGGGCAGCGGGGCCATGGCCATCGGCGACATCACCGCCGTGACGGAATATGCCATCATGATCCTGTTCTATGTGATCATGGCCCAGATGGTCTTTATCATGATGCCCCGCGCCCTCATCTGCAGCCGCCGCATCCGGGAGGTGCTGGACCACCAGCCGGAAATCGCCGACGGCGGCGGCGCCCGGACAGATCCCTCCTCCCGGGAGGTGGTGCGCTTTCGGGACGCCGGGTTCCGTTTTCCCGACGCGGAGGAAAACACCCTGGCCGGGCTGGATTTCGCCTGCCGCCGGGGCGAAACCACCGCCATCATCGGCAGCACCGGCTCGGGCAAATCCACCATTGCCAAGCTGATCCTTCGCTTTCACGACGTGACAGAGGGGGCGGTGCTCTTCGACGGAGCGGATATACGCCAGCTGCCCCAATCCGCCCTGCGGGAGCGCATTGCCTATGTGCCGCAGAAGGCGTGGCTGTTTTCCGGCACCATTGCGGAAAACCTGCGCTACGGCGACAGCACTGCGGGCGAGGAAAAAATGCGCCATGTGCTCCGGGTGGCACAATCCGACTTTGTGGAAAAGCTGCCGGACGGCCTGGAAAGCCGGGTCGCCCAGGGCGGCACCAATTTTTCCGGCGGGCAGAAGCAGCGGCTTTCCATTGCGCAGGCGCTGATGAAAGAGGCAGACCTGTATATTTTTGACGACAGCTTTTCCGCCCTGGATTTTAAAACCGACGCCGCGCTGCGCCGTGCGCTGCAGCAGGAGGTTTCCCAGGCGGCGGTGCTCATCATCGCCCAGCGGGTCAGCACCATCCAGCACGCGGATCAGATCATCGTGCTGGA
>CAJFPC010000056.1 GCA_904398325.1 Candidatus Neoruminococcus faecicola
AAAAAGGATGGTGAAAGCGCATGTTTTATCCCAAACGCAGCTACGGCGCCCTGGGCAAGGTGGCCATTGTGGGCAGTACGCCCGCGGTTTCCGACTTCCACCGGTGGATGCACCCGGAAGTAGCCCTGGCCAGCGCCCCCATGCCCCTCGGCCCCCTCTCCCCGGAAGGGCTCATCGAAATGGGCCAGAAGCTGGAGGAGGAGTTCGGCTGGTTTAAGGCCTATGACCCGGCGGAGCTGGCCTTTTTTTCCTGCACCTCCGGCAGCCTCATCGGCGGCGAAGGCTACGACGAGAAGCTGGGCCGCCTGATTCGGGATGCGGCGGGCGCCAAGGCGGGATACACCACCTCCACCGCCGTGCAGAAGGCGCTGACGGCCCTGGGCTCCCAGCGGCTTTCCATTGTGACGCCCTATCCCGACGACGTCAACGAGCCGGAGCGGCTGTTTTTTGCCGGCAAGGGCTTTGACATTCTCAATATCAACGGCATCCCCACGGCGGACCCCCGGGACCGCAAGCTGATTTACAAGATCCCGCCCGAGACCATCTTTGAGTTCGCAGTGGCCCACACCGATCCCCGGGCGGATACCCTTTTCCTCAGCTGCACCGGCATGCGTGCGCTGGAGATCATCCGCGACCTGGAGGAGCGCCTCTCCATCCCGGTGGTCACCAGCAACCAGACGGCCATCTGGCTGATGGGCAGCTATTTCGGGCGCCACAGCGACCACGCCATGGAATATCTGGGCCGCCTGTTCACCCTGCCCTGCCCGCTGTGACAGCTCACAGCCGCTCAAAGCCGACGGGGTAGACCCTGTCGCTTCGGCGGGAAAGATCGCTCAAAATCAAAAGGCGGATGTGCCCGCTGACCGTATTGTTGTGCAGCTGGGCGATGCGTTTGACTTCTTTGAGCTGGCGGTCGTTGAGAAAGGTGACCACTTTTTGACTGTAGGCTGCTTCTTTTGGTTTCATGGATGATTCCTCCTTTTGTTTTTTGACACGACAAAGTTTACCATAAATTTCCATATTCGCCAATTTGCAATTTGTACGATTCTTTTTCCACAGTATTGGGCGGTTCTTTCTGTGTTTTTTGCGCAAAAACTGTGCAAAACCAGCCTTTTCTGCTGAAATCCCTGCGGAAAGCCGCACCCGAAGCGAGCGGTTTTTCCGGCTGCGGCCCGTGCGGAAGAGGCCGGGTTTTCCACAGGCAGTTTTCCGCAGGGAAAAAACTTTGCCTGCGCCGGATTCCCCCGCTTGACAAACGGGAAAAGGCATTTATAATGAAAGTAAGCCCAAAATAAAAATTCGATTTTTCTTAGTGAAAACGCCAGCCCTGGATTTTTTGCAAAGGCGTTTTCCCCTTAAAACTGCTATCCCCTTTTACTTCTTCAATGGAAAAGAGCGGAGCCTGCCCATCAGGCCCCGCTCTTTTCCGTCCGGGCCGCGTTTCGCCCCCAAATCCGCAGGCGGTCACCCGCAGGTGACTCAGTGAAGAAAAAGTGCCTTCTTGCCCCCGCGCAGGCCGCCCGCTATACTAAAAGCGGGAGAATTCTTCCCCAGCACGGCAAAAAGGAGGCTGACGCGGCAATGCGGTCCCATTTTTATGCCTCTGCCAAAAGGCGGATGGCATCTCTCACCCTGATTCTGGCCGCTGCCCTGGCAGCCGCCTGGTGCATGATCCTGCATCACCGGCCCGCTTATTCCTCCGGGGAGTTTGCGCCGATGCCGCGGACCAGCCTGCTCATCGCCACCGACCTGCACTACCTGGCAGAGGAGCTGAGCGGCCGGGGAGTATATTTTGACCGGCTGGTGGAAAACGCCGACGGCAAGATGACCGCCTATTCCGAGGAGCTGCTGGAGGCCTTTGCCCAACAGGTGATCGGCCAGCAGCCGGATGCGCTGATCCTTTCCGGCGATCTGAGCTTCAACGGGGAGGCCCAAAGCCACCGGCGCCTGGTGGAACGGATGGTTGACGGTATGCGGAACTTTCAGAATTGCTGCGAGGGATCCCGCAACCGGCCTTCTGTCCAGCGGCGCGTATGCGCCGCACAAGCGTTTTCTCCAAAAGCGAAAGCCTTACCGCCCCAGGCATTGAAAGGACGAAGGGGGAAGCGGCCAAAGACCGCCGGAACCCAAAACAAAAGGACATCCTTTCGGATGTCCTTTTGTTTTGGTGGAGACGATCGGACTCGAACCGACTACCTCTACAATGCGAATGTAGCGCTCTACCAGGTGAGCTACGCCCCCAGAGGGCGGGAAAATCCCGGCAAAGAAAATTCAGCAGAAAAATTGGTGGAGACGCGCGGGCTCGAACCGCGGACCTCCTGCGTGTGAAGCAGGCACTCTAACCAGCTGAGCTACGCCTCCAAAGATGGTTCACCATTTCTGCTGACCTGTCTATTCTAACGCTTTTTAAAAGAAAAGTCAAGCCTTCTTTTGCAGATTCTGAAAATATCTTAGAAAGAAGGCTTGCCTTCCCTGCCCTCTCAGTCCTTTGTCAAATGGGAGGTGCAGTGCGGGCAGCGGGTCGCTTCCACTGCAATGGTGCTGCGGCAGAAAGGGCAGGTTTTCTCCGCCGGGGCGGCAGCGGCCTCCTCGGCGGCCTCATTTTTGCGGCGGAAACGATTGAGCTGTTTGACCACCAGGAAGATCACCAGCGCCACCAGCAGAAAGTTGATCAGCTGAGTCAAAAAGGCGCCGTAATTGATACTGGCCGCCTGCTCACCCGAACCGAGGACAATTTTCAGGCTGTTGAAATCGATGCGCCCGGTAATCAGGCTGAGCAGCGGGGTAAAGATATCGTTGACCAGGGAATTGACAATCCCGGTGAAGGCGCTGCCGATGATCATGCCGATGGCAAGATCCACCATGCTGCCCTTGATGGCAAAGGTCTTAAACTCCTCCAGGAATTTTTTCATTGGCGTTTATCCTTCTCCTTTTCATAAAAAAAGGCCGACGGCCCGATTGGCCGGCAGCCCTTTGTCTCGCAGAATGTTTTATTTTGCTGCTTCCATTTTCTCCAGCTGGTCGGCGGCAGCCTGCAGGGCGTCGCCCTCGTACAGCTCCACCAGGCCGGCGTCGCAGGCGGCAGCCAGCTTGGGGTCGATAGGCAGGCGGCCCAGCACAGTCAGGCCGTGATCCTGCGCCACCTTATCCACATGGCTCTCGCCGTAAAGGTAGATCTTCTTGCCGCAGTCCGGGCAGAGCACATAGCTCATGTTCTCCACCACGCCCAGGATGGGGATATTCATCATCTTGGCCATGTTGACGGCTTTTTCCACAATCATGGCCACCAGCTCCTGGGGAGAAGTGACGATGATGATCCCGCTCAGGGGGATGGACTGGAACACCGTCAGCGGCACATCGCCGGTGCCCGGAGGCATATCCACAAACATGTAGTCCACATCGTTCCAGATCACCTGGTTCCAGAACTGTTTGACCGTACCGGCGATGATGGGCCCGCGCCATACCACGGGGGCGGTCTCATCCTCCAGCAGCAGGTTGATGCTCATCACATCGATGCCGGTCTTGGTGCGCACCGGGAAAATGGCGCTCTCGTTGCCGGTGGCATGCTCCTTGATGCCGAAGCTCTTGGGAATGGAAGGGCCGGTGACATCCGCATCCAAAATAGCGGTATGGTGGCCCCGGCGGTTCATCTGCACCGCCAGCAGGGAAGTCACCAGCGACTTGCCCACGCCGCCCTTGCCGCTGACCACACCGATCACCTTTTTAACGCTGCTCAGCTCATGCAGCGGCTCGATCAGGCTGGCAGGCTGCGTCCTGGAAGGGCAGTCAACGCCGCAGCTGCTGCAGTCATGTGTGCAGTTGGTCTGATCCACTTTTGACATCTCCTTTTCACAAACGGGGCCTTGGCCCCCGCCCGGGGTGCGGCAGCTGCCGCGCCGGGCCTCTCTATCCGGGGCGCCGGCCGGCGTCCCGCTTGCCGATTCTTCTCAGGGGCGGCGCCTCCTCCCAGAAGCCGCTGTCCCGGCGGCGCCAAAGGCACCGCGACACTTTATTATAGTGTTTCTTTGCCGTCTTTGTCAAGGGTCTTGCCGGCGCCGCGGGCCTTCTCCTCCTGCTGGCGGGCGCACTTGGGGCAAAGGCCCACAAATTCCAGGCTGTGGCCGGTGATGACATAGCCGGTCTCCTCGCTCAGCTGGCGGCCCAGCTGCTCCAGCGGGCAGGCGTCGATCAGCACCACCTGATGGCAGCGGGCGCAGACCAGCTGATGCTTATGCCGGCTGCCCAGCTGATAGGAGGCCTTGTCATCGATGCCCTGCATTTTGATGAGGACGCCTTTTTCCGTCAGCACCCCCAGCGTGCGGTAAATGGTGGAAAGATTCACCCGGTAATCCTGCGAGACCGCCTCGTGGATCTCCTCCGCCGTCATAGGCCGGCCGGCATGCTCCAGCACCTGCAGGATGGTCCTGCGCTGCCGGGTAGATTTCAGCTCCGCCCTGTGCAGAATATCCTCTTCCATCCTTCTCGCCTCCTCGCTGCAGATCCTTCGCCTCTATTATAGCCGGAAACCTCCGCCGAGGCCATCGTTTTTTTAAAAAAGCAGCTGGATCACCGTGCCGCAGGCCACCCCCAGCAGATAGAGGAAGGCCAGGATCCTCAGGTTTTCCCCCAGATGGCGGTTGGCGCGGAACAGCACCACAAACCCCACCCCCACGCTGGTGGTGAGCCCGGCCACCGCTGCGCCAAAGCTGACCGTCCCCTCCAAAAACAGCTCTGTGAGCACCACCGAGGCGGCGCAGTTGGGGATAAGCCCCACCAGGCCCGCCACCGCCGGCTGCAGGATGCTGCCGCTCATCAAAAGGGCGCACAGGCTCTCCTCCCCGATGGATTCGATCAGCAGGTTCATGAGCACCATCACCGCCAAAATAAACAGGTAAATGCTCACCGTATGGTACAGCGCCGAGGCGAAAATCCCCCGGCTGGAGCAGTGGCAGTGGCCGCAGACATGGTCATGCACCGGCCCCGTCTCGGCAATGGGCCCTTCCGCCGGGACCAGGCGCTTTTTGAAGAGGAAATCCACCAGGAGCCCCGCCGCCACCGCCAGCACCAGCTTGACGGCGATCAGCTGCGCCATAACCCCCAGGCTGCCCGGATGGGAGAGCAGGATGGGGATGGCCTCATCCGAGGTGGAGATAAAAACCGCCAGCAGCGTCCCCAGCGAAATGACCCGCCCGGCATACAGGTTGGCCGCCGCCACCGAGAAGCCGCACTGGGGCACACAGCCCGCCAGCGCGCCGCCGATGACGCCGAAGCGCCCGCCCAGCGCCGCGTGCATATGATGGGAGGCCTTGTGTTCCAGCCATTCGATCAGCAGATAGGCGCCGAACAGAAACGGCAGCATGATGAGGGATTCTTCCAACGCGTGGGTGACGGCATGGGTGATCAGATGCAGCATATATAAGCCTCCCGGAATTCTATTTGCAAATTATTTGCAAACAACAGTATAGCCTCTTCCCCATCCCTTGTCAATAGTTGCAAGTGATTTGCATCTGTTTTTTCCGCCGCAGCAAAAAAGGGACGGCGCCCCGTCCCCTTTTTTATCGGGAAGCCCTGCTTTTTAACAGCCGGGCTGCACCATGCCCCAAAAACACCCACAGCCCCATCAGGCAGAAATAATCCAGATAAAACAGCGGGATGGGCTCGCCGTAATCCAAAAAGGCGAACTCGGTGCGCAAAAACAGGTAATCCACGCACTGCCGCTGGAAAAACACCACCGCGCCGTACAGAGCAACCGCCAGCCCGACAGCGAACAGGAGCCTGCGCCGCCAGACAGGCGCTGCCGGCCCCGCCCAGGGAAACCGGGCGAGCACGCCGCCCCAATGCAGCCCCAGGTGCACACCGGTCAGGAAAAACGCCCAGTAGCAGCCCAGCAGATGCAGCCGCCGGGCAGTGGCCATGCCGCCCGAAATGGGCAGAAAATCAAACACATACCGGGACATGACCATGCCGCTGCCCAGCTGCAGGAGCATCGCCCCCAGCAAAAGGAAATTTACCGCCGTGGAAAGCGCCCGCAGCGGGGAATAGCGCCCTTTCGGCAGGGCGCCATACCAGCGCAGGTTCAGCAGGTGGTGGCAGCAGAGCAGCACCAAAATCGCCGCCCCGGCCCATTCATGGGCCGCCTCGCCCCAGAGCTGGT
Source organism: Candidatus Neoruminococcus faecicola (assembly GCA_904398325.1). Taxonomy (GTDB): domain Bacteria; phylum Bacillota; class Clostridia; order Oscillospirales; family Ruminococcaceae; genus Neoruminococcus; species Neoruminococcus faecicola. The sequence continues at coordinate 6,155 of CAJFPC010000056.1, forward strand.
ATCCCATGAGAAAAAACAGCGCCAGGGTCATGGCCAGATCCACCGGCATGCGGAGCAGCCTTTGCAGCTTCATGGCAGCCTCCCTTCCGCTCTCAGGCGCGCTGCCGGGCTGCATCCTCGATGCAGCGGATGGCGTTGAGGCTTCTGGGATAGCCGATATACGGCAGGCACTGGGAAACCACCCGGATCAGGAATTCCCGATCGTTGCCCAGGTTCATGTTGCCGCCGGCATGGGCCGTCAGCTGCGGCTCACAGCCGCCCTGCGCCGCCAGAAAGCAGAAAGTGATCATCTCCCGCTGGGCCAGGTCCAGCCCGGTGCGGGTGTAATAATCCCCAAAGCAGTTATCCGCCAGCCAGCGGTTGATATGCCCCTGCTGCCAGGCGGTGCGCATCCCCTCGCCGAAAATATCCACCTGCGCCTGCGCGCCCTTTTCCAGCCGGTCCTCCAGGGTGGTGGCAGCCTGGCCGGGCAGCGGCAGCGGGACGCCGCGGGCAGCCAGAACCTCATTGGCCGCCGTGAGAAACGGCAGCACCCGGCCGATGCCCAGATAATCGATAGCCTGATAAACCGTCTCTTTGGCCATGACGGGGGTGACCCCATTTTCCAGCGCCTCCGGCAGCACCTGCCGGAAGGCCTCCAGCCCCTGGCAGCCCAGCAGGGTGGCCAGGATGGCCAGATAGCGGGTTTTCGCCTCCAGCCCCTGGCCCGGCTCGCCGGGCACCTCCTGCTCCATAAAATGCTCCAGGCGCTCCATCAGCTCCGGGTCGGTCTTCTCCAGCTGTTTTGACATCCACATGGCGGTTTCTCCTTTCTCAGTCGGCCAGCCGGTCGTAGTCCGCATCCGCTACCGGCTCGCACCATTCGTTTTTGCAGTTTTCTCCCGGCACCTCGATGGCGATATGGCTGAACCAGCTGTCCCGCTTGGCGCCGTGCCAGTGCTTGACCTCCGCCGGGATGGTGACCACCATGCCGGGGGTGAGGCTGACCGCCGCCTTGCCCTCCTCCTGGTACCAGCCCTCGCCGGCGGTGCAGATGAGGATCTGCCCGCCGCCCTTGGCGGCATGATGGATATGCCAGTTGTTGCGGCAGCCCGGCTCAAAGGTGACATTGGCTAAGAACACCGGGCATTTGCCCGCCTCGGTCAGCGGGTTGAGGTAGGACTGCCCTGCAAAGAACTGCGCAAAAGCATCGTTGGGCTGGCCTTTGCCGAATACGTTTTCCTGATCGAATGCTGCTGCATCCATGGTTTTCATCTGTCAAATACCTCCTGACTGCTGTGCACGTTTATTCGGATATCTCCTGATCCCCGGTGGACCAGACGTGAGGCTGCGCCGCGGCGGCCTCGGTATTCTGGGCCATGACGCCCACCAGCCGGTGAGGGGTGTAGGGCTCCTCCAGATAGGCGGTTTCCTCCGGGGTGAGCTTCAGCTCCACCGCACGGGCGGCCCCTTCCACATGACTGGGCTTGGTGGCGCCCACCACCGGGGCGGTCACCTTGCCCAAGAGCCAGGCCAGGGCGATCTCGGTCATGGTGACCCCGCGCCGGTCGGCCAGCTGTGCCACCCGCTGGATGATCTGTGCATCCTGGCCGGCGGCAGCGTCATATTTCAGCCTGGCGTAATCATCCTCCGCCAGCCGCTTGGAAGTCTCCCCCGGCCGCTTGGAAAGGCGTCCCCCCGCCAGGGCGCTGTAGGGGGTCATGGCGATCTGATCCTCCCGGCAGAGCTTGGCCATCTCCCGCTCCTCCTCCCGGAAGATCAGGTTGTAGTGCCCCTGCACCGATACAAAAGGCGCAAAGCCCTCCCGCTCGGCCAGGCCGTTGGCGCGGGCCAGCTGGTAGGCAAAGCAGTTGGAAATGCCGATATAGCGGGCCTTGCCTTCCTTTACCATCCGGTTTAAGCCCTCCATGATGTCGTAAAGCGGGGTCCGGTAATCCCACATGTGGTAAATATAAAGATCCACATAGTCCATGCCCAGGTTGCGCAGGCTCTGCTCCAGCATGCGGCGGATGTGCTCCTGCCCGGTGACGCCGGCGGCGATTTCCTCCTCGGTGCGGGGCAGGAACTTGGTGGCCACCACCACCTCATCCCGGCGGGCATAGTCCCGCAGGGCGCGGCCCAGATACTGCTCGCTGGTGCCGCTCTGATAGGCGATGGCGGTATCAAAAAAGTTGATCCCCAACTCCAGGGCCCGGCGGATGATCTGCCGGGAGGGCTCCTCCGCCAGCGTCCAGCTGTGCTGGCCCCGGCCCGCATCCCCGAAGCCCATGCACCCCAGGCAGATGCGGGAAACCTGCAGCTGGGATCTGCCCAAAGCCGTATATTCCATTCCTGTTCCCTCCGTATCCAAAATTCCGGTGCTTATGCATTGCTGCGCACCCAGGCCGAAAGCTCCGCCCCGGTGCCGCCTTCATAGGCCGCGTACATGGGCGCCATCTGCGCCCCGGCGCACAACGCGGCGATATCCCGGTCGGTGTGCCCCTTGCCGCCGCCCCCATGGGTACAGAAGGGCAGCACCCGCTTGCCGGCCAGCTGCTGGCTTTTGAGATAAACCGTCAGCGGCGGCGCGATGGTGCCATACCACACAGGGCTGCCGATATAGACGGTGTCATAGCCCTTCAAATCCTGCCCGGCCGGCTGGATGTCAGGCAGCCTGCCGGTATCCAGCTCCGCCTTGGAGCGGCGCAGCGTCTCCCGGTAGCTGGCGGGATAGGCCTCCCGGGGCTGGATCTCCAGCAGATCGGCGCCGGTTTCGGCGGCGATGGCTTCGGCCATGCGGCGGGTGTGCCCTGCCCAGCTGTAAAAAATCACAATGCTTTGCTCATATGGTTCACTCCTGTTCCAATTTCATGCAATTTCCAATGGTGTCGCCCGTTTTTAAATAAGTATAGCCCGGCATCTCAAACAGCACAGGATGAAAGCGGCGATAATCCGGCTTGCCTGCGCTGGTCAGGATTCCCTCCTCTGCAAAGGTCTCGTCAATGGTGAGGATGAAGTTGTCAAACCCCGGCAGCTCGTAATTATCCTCTACCCGGCAGGCCATGGAGATTTTCGCCTCCTCCAGCACCGGCGCGCCGCTGCGGGCAGGATAATAGGGGAACACCCCCGATTTATCGGTCTTGGAGCCGCTGACGCAGCCCACATAGTCCGCCCGGCGCAGCAGGGCCTCATCCACCGCATTGACCGACAGCACCCCCGTTTCCCGGATGCCCTGGTTGGTATAATGGGCCTTGGCCAGGCTGATGAGCAGATGGTCATGGCCCATAATGCCCAGATGCCCCACCAGCACCCAGTTGGGCTTGCCGTTTACCATAGCGCCTACCACCACCAGCGGCGTGGGATACAGCGCCAGTGTATTGCCGATTTTCTTTTTCATGCCGCTTCCTCCTGAATGCAAAAATTATTTCTCCTCTTTGGCGCAGCGGATCTGGTAGCGCAGATAATCCAGCCGCTCCAGCTGCCGCTCTTTAAAATGGATTTCGTCCAGCGTGCTTTCCCGGCGGCGCAGCAGCATCTGCATGCGCTGCCCTTTTGTATCTTCCCCCTCCAACAGAAGGCGCATATATTCCTCCACCTCCCGGTTGGAAAAGCCAACATCGTGCAGCGTCATCATGACGCTCAGCCGTTCCAAGTCCCGGTCATCATACTGCCAGGAGCCCATCACGCGCTTAACCTCGCCGCACAGCCCCCAGCTCTCATATTCCTGCAGCACCTGAATCGGGATCTGATAGCGCCTGCTGGCCTCTTCCATGGTCATTGTGCAACCGCCTCCTTTCAGGGATTTTTAAAAAAGAAGACGCCCCCTCTGGGACGCCTTCATGGTAGCACACCGGCAAAAACATGTCTAATACCTATTTTTCATCATGTGCCATGCCCTTTAAGTATTTCTTTGCAAAATCCAGAAAGGCCGCTGCCGCCGGCGGGAAGACCTGGTCCTTCTTCCAGATGAGCATGGTGCCATTGGTCATGGCGGGAGAAAAGGGGAGGAACTTCAGCCCGTGGTAGTCGCAGTCCAGCCGGATGGCCAGCGCGGCCCCCATGCCGCTGCGGGCCAGCTGGGCGCTGTTATACAGCAGCGTGCCCGCGGCCATGATCTGCACCCGGGCGTAGCTTTCCCCAAACCAGCGGCCCAGGCTCTGCTGCACCGACTCCCGCACGTTGGTCACCAGCGGGATATTTTCCAGATCCTCCGGGGTGACGGCCTCCTTCTGCGCCAGGGGGGAATCCTCCGGCACCAGCACGCCCCATTCCTCCCGGCCGGGCAGGGGCAGAAACTCGTATTTGCGGATATCCACCGCCTCCCCCATGGTGACGCCGAAATCCAGAAGCCCCCGTTCGATATTCTCCCGGATATCATCCGCATTGCCGCTGTGCAGCCGATAGCACACCCCGGGATGCAGCCGCACAAAGGCCGCTATCGCCTCAAAGAGCGCCCCGGCGCTGCGAAATTCCCCGCTGCCCAGGCTGATCTGGCCGGTCAGCTCCTCCTCGTGCTGCATAAACTCCTGCCGGGTCTTATCCGCCAGGGCGACCAGCTCCTGCGCCCTGCGGCGCAGCAGCATCCCCGCCTCGGTGAGGACAATATTGTGCCGCCCGCGGTAAAACAGCGTGGCCCCCAGCTCTTCCTCCAGCTGCATCAGCTGGCGGGAGAGGGTGGGCTGTGTGATATGCAGCATCTGGGCCGCCCGGGTGATGTTCTCCTCCCGGGCCACCGCCAAAAAATATTGCAGCACCCGCAGTTCCAAGCCGGCCACCTTCCCTTCTTTCCTTTTATGATAGCATCCGGCGCCGGGGCATGGCAAGAGGGGTTCCCCGGCAGGCCCTGTTTAGAACCACCGCGTCTGCTGGCCGTCAAAGCGGGGCTCCGGGCCGGCGGCGTAGGGATCATACCGGCGCAGGCTGCAGCCGAATTCCTGCAAAAAGGCGATTTTCCCCTCCCGCCAGCGGATCAGCGAAAGCCCCTCAAAGGCCTCCGTCCTGCCGTCCTCCATGCGGTCGCGGAACAGCCAGCGCACCAGCGATTCCTCCCCCTGGTGAAAAAACTGCAGGATCTGCCACTCCTCCACCCGGCCCCGGGTGTTCCATTCCGCAAACCAGTGGCGGATCTTTTCCAGCCCGTGGTATTCCGGCCCCCAGCTTTCAATATACACCGCGTCCGGGGCAAAAAGCTCCTCCAGGCCCTCCGCCCGGCCCGCCAGCCACATGGCAAACCAGCGGCGCACCGCCTGTTCCTTCTGCTGTATCAAGCCTGCACCTCCGTTTGATAAAAAGGCCCCGGCAACCGGGGCCTCGGGCTTATGTGCCCTGAATATGAGATAAAATCTCCATCTTATAATGGATAAACTGCTCCGAGAGGGTAAAATCCATCTTGCGGCTGCCGGAAAAATCCAGCGCCAGCTCGTGGGTGATCTGCCCCGGCGCGCCGGACATGATATAAATCCGGTCCGAAAGCTGCACCGCCTCGTCGATATCGTGGGTGATCAGCAAGGTGGAAGCCTCCATCTGACGCACCATATCCAGATACCAGTCGTGAATGGCGCTTTTGGTGATGGCATCCAAAGCGGAAAAGGGCTCGTCCAGCAGGAGCATCTGCCCGGAAAACAGGTAGGTGCGCAGCAGCGCCGCCCGCTGCCGCTGCCCGCCGGAAAGCTGGGAGGGATATTTGCCGCCCATGCCCTCCAACCCGAAAAATTTCAAGTGCTGCTCCGCCTGGCGGCGGGCGTCGGCCTTCCTTTCCCCGCGGATCACCAGCGGCAGGCAGATGTTATCCAACACGGTTTTAAAGGGCAGCAGCAGGTCCTTCTGCTGCATATAGCCCACCATGCCCTTCTGGCCGGTGACCTCCCTGCCCTCATAAAAGACCCGGCCGCCGTCCGGCGCCTCCAGCCCGGAGAGCAGGTTGAACAGCGTGGTCTTGCCGATGCCGCTGACCCCCAGCAGGGAAACCAGCTTCCCCTTTTCCACATGCAGCGAGATATCCCGGATGATCTGGCGGCCGCTATAGCTTTTGCAAAGGCCCTCACAGGCAAAATAGCTCATGCGCTCCCTCTTTCCTCTGGGGAATCCCCCTCCGCTCAGGCCTGGGGCAGATAATCGTTGCTGAAGCCCCGGCTGCCCAGCTGCTCAGGGATCAGCCCCTCCTCGTACATCCAATCGTAAAAGGCGGTCCAGCGGGCCTCGTCGATGGTGCCCCACTGGGCCTTTTCCGCCTGATACTTGTCAGCCAGATAGGCCTGGCTGGCCTGGATCAGCTCCGGATCCAGCTCGGGCACCTGGCCGACCAGGATTTCCGCAGCGGATTCCGGGTTTTCGATGGCGTATTCATACCCCTTGGCGGTGGCCGCCAAAAAGGCGCGGGCCACCTCCGGCTGGGTCTCTAAAAATTCATTGTTGGCCGCGAGGATGGGGGTGTAAAAATCCAGCACCGGGTCAATCTCCCGGAAGCTGATATAGTTGGTATCCAGCCCCGCCAGCTCGGTGGCAATGCCATCCCAGCTGTAATAAATCCACACCACGTCCATATTGGTCTGCAGAGCGCTGACCACGTCCGTGACCGTGTTGGGCACATAGTTGACCAGCGAGGGGTCGCCGCCGTCCAGGGTGATGACATCATCCAGGATGGCCCGTTCGATGGGGGTATCCCAGGAGGCGTAGGTCATCCCCTCCATTTTGCTGGGGGAATCGATGCCCTTTTCCTTGAGGGAAATGAGGCCGGAATCGTTGTGGTCGATGATGGCGGCCACCGCCGTCAAAGGCAGGGGGCTGTCCGCCGTGAGGGCGCTTGCCAGGCTCTCCTGGAAGGAGATGCAGAACTGCGCCTGGCCAGCGGCAACCAGCGCCTCCGCGCCGGATTCCGGCGGCGTGCTGCCCCGGGCAAAGAAAAACGCCGCCCGGGACCATCCCCGCGCGGCAAACGCTGTTTCCTACACCGGCATTATCCGTCAGGTACCAAGGGTTAAAGCAAAGCGATTGCTTATTCTCAGCCGGCCGCTCGCCAGCTCCCCCACATATGTTTTTCAGTTGCCGCTTTATTATGACAGCTTTCCTCCCTTCTGTCAAGAAGAGGAAAACATCAGATAAATTTTTTCCGGCCGGCCAATCACAGCAGGAAAACCCTGTAAAAACAGCACTATAAAAAAGGAGTGCCACCGGGCGGGAGCAGCAGTTAAAAACCGCCATTTATTTCTTGTTGTAAAATAGGTAAAATTGAGATATAATTGGTAGAGAGCCAGGCAAATTTTGGCTTTGGCGCCCGGCCATGCTGTCGATGGCGGGGCCGCCAGCCTGATCACAGATAGAGGAGGTATCCCTATGGATCACAAGCAACGATTGAAAAAGGGCATTTTCTTCGGTATTGCAGCTGTCCTGTTGGTAGCGGTGATCGCCATTTTCTACTTCCGGCAGGAAGAACGGGGCGAAGAACTGCTGGCCTCGGTGCACATTACCGCCAGCAAAACCGGCGAGACCGGCGTGCTCACCGACACGGATTTTGCCATCTCGGCCGACCGCCCGCTGGAAGAAGCCCAGCTGCGGCAGATCTTAAACATTACGCCGGATATCTCCTATCAGCTCTCCGGCGGGGGCACCAACTGGCTGCTTTCCCCGCTGGTGCCGCTGGAGCGGAACACCGTTTACGCCTTCCGGGTCACCAACGACCAGCATGAGGTGGTGCAGTCCTTCGCCTTCCAGACGGAAAGCGACCTGATGCTGCGCTCCTCTTACCCCAGAGACGGCGAGCGCTATGTGGACCCCACCACCGGCATCGACCTGACCTTCAACGCCTCCGGCCTGCAGGGGCTGGCGGAGCATGTCTCCATCCTGCCGGAGGTTTCCGGCTCCTGGCTGGAGACGGAATACGGCGCCACCTTCATCCCCGACGAGCCCCTGGCCGACAACACCGTCTACCAGGTGACCGTTTCCGCCGGGGTGACGGCAGCCAACGGCATGCAGCTGGAGGAGGACGTGCGCTTCCGCTTTGAGACCACCGTCTGGGATGACGGCCGGCTCAGCTTCCGCCGGTACCGCGACCTTTCCGAGACCTTCCTGCCCGGCGACCCGCTGGCGGTGGGCCTTGCTGTGGAGGAGGAGCTGCTGGAAAATCAGTTCCATGTGACGCTGCGCCGGTATGATTCCACCGCGGATTATATCGCCGACCTGGAGGGCGAGCAGGAATTTGAAGAAACCTACTACGGCCCGGTGCGCAGCTATGCCCCCACCCACGCAGGGGACGTGGTGCGGGAGTATGACACCGATCTTTATTATCTGAACCCCTACTTCGAGCAGTACATCCTGCTGCCGGAGGATCTGGAAGAGGGCAGCTACCTGGTGGAGATCTCCACCACCTACCAGGGCTCTGACTACACGGTCCACAAGATGATCCAGCTGCAGAATACCTCGGTCTACCACCATTCGCTGGAGGGGCAGTCCACCCTGTGGCTCAACGACCCTGCCACCGGCCAGCCCATGGAAGGGGTGAAGGCGGTGCTGCAGAGCCCGGAGCTGGAAAGCCCCATCTCTGCCGTCACCGATGAAAACGGCCTGGCCCATTTTGAGACCAGCGGCCTGCGATCCGGCGTCCTGACCCTGCAGCGGGAAGGGCAGCCCTTCTATGCCCAGCAGATCAACCTGCAGGGCCCCGATGAGCATTACCTGGCGGATGATTATCTGGCCTATGTCTATCTGGACCGCAACATCTACCAGCCCACCGACACCCTGCACTTCTGGGGTGTCATCCGCCCGCAGCACAGCGGCGCCGAGATGCCCCGCTATGTCTATGCCGCCATCCCCGGGGGCTACGGCACCACGATGGAAAAGCTGCGGATCAACGTGGAGGAGGATGGCACCTTCCAGGGGGAGATCCCGCTGGAATCCATCCGCAGCGACTATTATTCCCTGGATATCACCGACGGCACCGCCCAGAGCTACTGCTCCAACTATTTTGAGGTGCGCGCCTACCAGAAGCCTGCCTACGTCATCGACGTGACCACCGCCAAGGAGTATTACCGCGCCGATGAAGAGGTGCAGTTCCTCATCAGCGCCGAATACTATGACGGCACCCCCGTCTCGGGCATGGAGCTGCTGTTCCAGTGGGACAGCCTGCCCAACGGCCAGACCACCGTCACCCTGGACGCCGAGGGCAAAGCCACCCTCACCGCCCCGGCCGACATTTTTGACCCGGATATATCAACAGCCTGGTGGCCGACCACCGGCTTCTACCAGTGCTACAGCCTGGAGGAGCAGGGCAATTATTACACCAGCGTCTACGGCTATGTGGATATCCTGCCCTCCCGCTATGCGGCCAAGGCGGAATTCGGCGAGGATGGCACTGTCACCCTCTACACCGCCCTGTTTGACGAAAGCCGCATGGACGAAAGCTTCAACGAAGAGACCTTTGAGGATACCTATGCCCGCTACGCCGGCCAGCCGGCCGATCTGGCGGTCAGCGCTACCCTGATCCGCACCGAATATGTGCAGGTCCCCATGGAAAGCTACTTCGACCGGGTCAACAACAAGACCATCCACCGCTATGAAACCAAGCGCCAGTCCACCGAGGTGGAAACCTACCAGGTGACCACCAGCGGCGGCCAGGCGGTGCTTGACCTGCCCGAGCTGGAGGAGGACCGGGACGTCTTCTACCAGCTGGAGGTCACCTTTGACGGCGGGCTGACCGACACCGGCATCTCCTTCGCCGAATCCCAGCCGCACGAAAACCTCAACGAGCCGCTGAAGGATTACAGCCTGCGCGACGTGGAGGGGGACAGCAGCTATTACACCAGCGCGGCCCAGGGCCAGACTTTGCAGATCGGCCTCTTTGACCGGGGCAGCCAGGTGGAAAACACCGGCCGCCTGCTCTATCTGGTCACCCAGCAGGATATCATGCAGGAATCCATCACCGACGAGGATACCTTCTCCCTGACCTTCACCGAAGAGATGATCCCCAATGTGCAGATATTCGGCGCCTATTTTGACGGGCGGCACATCTACTCCATCAGCAGCTACGAGGTGGATTATCAGTACGATGAAAAGGTCATCGACCTTTCTGTCACGGCCGACCAGGAATCCTACCTGCCCGGGGAGGAGGCCACCATCCGCCTGGAGGCGAAGGACGCCTCCGGCAACGGGATCAACGGCACCGCCCTGGTCAGCGTGGTGGATGAGGCGGTATTCGCCGTCGTCCCGCAGGAGCTGGACCTGGCGCATGAATTGTATCTGGCCAAATATTTTGCCTATCCCACCCAGACGGTTTCCTATCAGGAATATAACCTGGAGGCCAACCCCGACACCGGCGGCGGCATGGGCGGCGGAGGCGGCGACGGCGGCGCCCTGCGGGAGCATTTCCCTGATACCGCCCTCTTCCAGACGGTGGAATTGGTCGGCGGCAGCGGCGAGGTCACCTTCACCCTGCCGGATAACATCACCTCCTGGCGCATCACCGCCGCTGCGGTGGATGACACCCTGCGTGCCGGCAGCCAGAAGGAGCTGATCATCTCCACCAAGGAATTCTATCTCAATGCCCTGACCAGCCTGGAATATCTGGAGGGGGATGACGTGACCGTCTCTGCCATCGGGGTCAGCAGCCAGCACCCGGAGGAGGAAGTGGAGTATTCCGCCACCCTCACCAGTTTGGGGGATGACACCACCGAGACCCTCACCGCCACCGGCCGGATGGGCCGCCATACGGCCTTCCAGTTCGGGCAGCTGCCGGCCGGGCAGTACAGCGTGGAATTTTCCGGCTCCACCCTGGACGGGCAGCTCACCGACGCGCTGAAGGTGGATTTCTCCGTGGCAGAGGAAGGCGTGATCCTGCCCGTCACCCAGGAGCTGGCCACAGACCAGCTGGAGGAAATCTCCGCCACCCGCTACCCGGTGTACCTGACCCTGTATGACCAGGAGCTGGCCACCTATGTGAAGGCCGTCACCACCATGCGCACCCTCTCCGGGGAGCGCACCGAGGCGATGCTGGCCTCCGACCTGGCGGATTCCCTCTATTATCAGATGATCGGCCAGGCGTATCCCGACCGCTACCGGGCTCAGCTGGATGAAATCTATTACGACACCGCCATCCGGGAGCTGCCTCATGGGGATTACAGCCCCGGCGCCACCGCCAGGCTGCTGGTGGCCGCACCAAAATATCTGTCGGTGCAAAGCGCCGCCGATTATCTCTGGCTGGTGATGCTGGATCCCGCCTCCAACCGGGAGGATATCATGGACGCCTATATGGGCCTGGCCGCCGCCGGGGAGCCGGTGATGCTGGATATCCAGCGCATCCTGGCGGAAGATGCCTCTCTGAGCCGTCTGGACCGTCTGAAGCTGGGCTGCGGCCTGGCGGCCATCGGCGATCAGGCTGGCGCCCAGCAGGTGCTGGATGCGGTCAGCGAGGATTTTGTGCGGGAAGATGACCGGATGTATCTGGATGGCGGCAGCCGCGACGGCACCCTGCAGGAAACCGGCGCCGCGCTGATGCTGGCCTCTATCGTCGGTTCTCCCGACGCGGAGCAGCTGATGAACTACCTGCTGGAGGAAATCGACATCACCCGCGACCAGTCGGTGGTGCCCTATCTGGAGATGATGTGCTATCTGAACCACTTCCAGTCCCCTGCCAGCGGCATAGCGGAGGTTTCTTATCATCTGGACGGCAAGGACATCACGGAGCGGCTGGGCGGCCTGGGCCGCACCACCCTGCTGCTGGGCGCCGGCGACCTGGAAGCGCTGGACCTTAAGGTGGAGCATGGCAAGGTGATGGCCCTGGCCAGTTATGACGGCCGGGCAGCAAACGCCAACCTGCTGCCGGAAAACGATCAGATCCGGATGGAAAAAGCCCCCTACGAGCCGATGAGCGGCGAAGCGCTCACGGTGGGGCAGATGGCCCTTGGCAGCGTGGAGATCCAGCTGGATGCAGACGCCCCCGAAGGACGCTATGAATTCACCCTGCGCCTGCCCTCCGGCATGCGCTACCTGAGCCTCTACGACGCAGAAAACGGCCAGATTGCCTCCACTGCTGACGGCGGCATCTTTGAGATTTCCTATGCTGACGACCAGCTGCTGCGCGGCAGCTTCTACTACTACCAGGAGGAGGATGGCGCAGTGCCCCTGACGGACGAAGCCGCTGCACAAGAGAATCCCGACACCAGCGGCGCCATCCTGGAAGAACCGGCAAAGCCCAGCCCCGACATCGGCGGGGGCGAGCCTGCCCGCGAGGGGGACGGCAAACAGGTCTCCTTCCAGTTCCTGGCCAGCTGCGTGCTGCCCGGTGAATTTATCGACAGCCCGCTCTATCTGGCGGCGCCGGATGGCAGCGGCTATTATGCCACCGATTCCGGCAGTGTGGAGATCGCCCCAAGGCCGGTAGAATAAGATCTGTTTTTCCCGAAAAAAGGGAGGGCACGCGCCCTCCCTTTTTTGACGGCAAAAACCAGAAACCGTCACCGGCAAAATAGCCAAACCCCGCCGGAAAAGCGAATGTAAAATCGTAAAAACCGCTGTATTATGCGAAATTTTTCCCTTTGTAAAATTTATTTTACCCAAATTTAACACACTGCCGCTTTTGGATTTAACGTAATTTTTTATACTTAGAATCACAAACGAGAATCAAAATTAGAACGATTAAGGAGAATCAGAACGATTATGAAAAAGGTTTTACTGACTCTGGTTGCACTGATGACTTCAGCCGCCATGATGACGGCCTGCGGCGGCGGGGAAGAGAGCTCTTCCAGCACCGCCTCCACCTCCAGCACTGCTTCCGCCTCCTCTTCGGAAGAGAGCACCGCCACCGAGCTGAGCGGCAGCGTTTCCACCGACGGCTCCACTTCTATGGAAGAAGTGATCGGCGTGCTGGGCGAGCAGTTCATGACGGACCATCCTGACGTGAGCGTCACCTACAATCCCACCGGTTCCGGCGCAGGCATTGAGGCGGTCTCCAACGGCAGCTGCGACATCGGCCTCGCCTCCCGTGCCCTGACCGATGAAGAGAAGGCCGGCGGCCTGACCGAAACCACCGTTGCCCTAGACGGCATCGCGGTGATCGTCAACGCCGAGAACCCTGTCACCGACCTGACCATTGAGCAGATCGCTCAGATCTACACCGGTGCCATCAACGACTGGTCCGAAATCGACAGCACTGCCAGCGGCACCATCGCCCGCATCATCCGTGAGTCCGGCTCCGGTACCCGCGATGGCTTTGAATCCATCACCGGCACGGAGGATGCCTGCCTGAGCGATCAGGAGCTGAGCTCCACCGGCGCTGTGATTGAGGCGGTCCGCTCCACCCCCGGCGCCATCGGCTATGCTTCCCTGTCTGCCGTGACCGGCCAGGAGGGCATCACGGTTCTGACGGTTGGCGGCGTCGCCCCCTCTGAGGAAACCGTTCTGGACGGCACCTACGCCATTCAGCGTCCCTTCGTGTTCGCCACCCGCACCGACGAGCCCCTCTCTGAGGCTGCCCAGGCGTTCTTTGACTTTGCTACCTCCACCGATGCCAATGAGCTGATCGCCGGCGCCGGCGCTGTGCCTGTCGCCGAATAAGCAGGGCTTCTTTTTCCAAACATTACAGTATTACATCAGAGCAAGACGAAACGCGGAGCAGCCGCCGTTCCTTTGTGGGGCGGCGGCCGCTTCCATAAAGAAAAGACTTTGGCGGGGAGCATCCTTCCCCGCAGAAGGAGGATTGTTATGGAACATGAGACTGTAAACGCCCCTGCGGCTGTCTCTGCCTTCGGGGAATCCAGCCAGACGGACGCTTCCCGCACCATGAAAAAGAAATTCAAGGCGCTGGAGCATTTCATGAACCTGGTGTTTTTCCTGTGCGGCATCGTCGCCGTGGCCTTTGTGCTGGTCATCAGCATCTATCTGGTTATTTCCGGCCTGCCTGCCATCATTGAGATCGGCCCCATCAACTTCATCTTCGGCACCCGCTGGTATGCCTCCACCGGTGATTTCGGCATTTTTGCCATCATCCTCACCTCCTTTGCCGGCACCGCCGGCGCCATCCTTATCGGGGTGCCGGTGGGGCTGATGACCGCCATCTTCCTTTCCAAGGTGGCCAACCCCAAGGCGGCCTCCGTCATCCATACGGCGGTGGAGCTGCTGGCCGGCATTCCCTCGGTGGTCTACGGCCTGGTGGGCATGATCCTGCTGGTTCCGGCGATCCGCATCATCTTTGACCTGCCCTCCGGCGCCACCCTGCTGGCGGCCATCATCGTGCTTTCCGTCATGATTCTGCCTTCCATCATCTCGGTGTCGGAAACCTCCCTGCGGGCGGTCCCCCGGGAGTATGAAGAGGCCTCCCTGGCCCTGGGCGCCACCCATATCGAGACGGTGTTCCGGGTGACAGTGCCCGCCGCCCGCAGCGGCATCGCCACCGCCATTGTGCTGGGCATCGGCCGCGCCATCGGCGAGGCCATGGCCATCATCATGGTGGCAGGCAATGTGGCCAATATGCCCGGCCTGCTCACGCCGGTGCGCTTTCTCACCACCGCCATCGCGTCGGAAATGTCCTACGCATCGGTGGGCTCGCTGCACCGCAACGCGCTGTTTTCCATCGGGCTGGTGCTGTTCCTGTTCATCATGATGATCAACGTGTTCCTCAACGTCTTCATCAAAAATAAAAAGGAGGCCTGATCCATGGAATCCAAGCGCCTCTCTTCCAGCCGCCGGATATATGACCGCAGCCTGCGTGCGCTGCTGTACCTGTGCGGATTTCTCACCTGCGCGCTGCTGGTGCTGATTATCGGCTATATCTTCTACCGCGGCATCCCTTATATCACCTGGGATCTCTTATCCACCCAGACCAGCTATATCAAAGATACCATCGGCATCCTGCCCAACATCCTCAATACCATCTACCTGGTGCTGCTGGCCATGGTGATCGTGCTGCCCCTGGGCGTGGGCGCCGCCATCTACCTGACGGAATACGCCTCCAACCGCAAGCTGGTCTCGGTGATTGAATTTGCCACCGAGACGCTCACCGGCATCCCCTCCATCATCTTCGGCCTGGTGGGCATGCTGTTCTTCATCCAGCTGGTTGGGTGGAAAACCGGCGTCCTGGCCGGCGGCCTGACGTTGGTGGTGATGATCCTGCCCACCATTGTGCGCACCACCCAGGAATCCCTCAAGACGGTGCCCCAGTCCTACCGGGAGGGCGCCCTGGCCCTGGGCGCCGGCAAATGGCACATGATCCGCACCGTGGTGCTGCCCAACGCTGTAGACGGCATTGTCACCGGCTGCATCCTTGCGGTGGGCCGCATCGTGGGCGAATCCGCCGCCCTGCTTTACACCGCCGGCTTCGGCCTGGTGCTCAACGATTTCTTCACCTCCCTGGAATCCTCCTCCGCCAGCCTGACCGTAGCGCTGTATGTCTACGCCAGTGAGCGCGGCGAAACCGACGTGGCCTTTGCCATCGCCACCATTCTGATGGTATTGACGCTGATTATCAACCTGTCCGCCAACCTGGTGGGCCGCAAATTAAAAAAATAAAGTAGGGAGACGTGATTATGTCCACCATTATCGAAGCGAAAAATCTGAATCTCTGGTACGGCGCCCATCACGCGCTGCACGATGTAAACATCCAGATCCCGGAGCATGAAATCACCGCCCTGATCGGCCCCTCCGGCTGCGGCAAATCCACCTTTTTGAAAACCCTCAACCGCATGAACGACCTGGTGGAAGGCATACGCATTGAGGGGGAGGTCAACTACGGCGGGCAGAACATCTACGACCCTGCGGTGGATACCACCTGGCTGCGCAAGCAGATCGGCATGGTGTTCCAGAAGGCCAACCCCTTCCCCATGTCCATCTATGACAACGTGGCCTACGGTCCCCGCACCCACGGCATCCGCAGCAAGGTGAAGCTGGACGAGATCGTG
>CAJFPC010000057.1 GCA_904398325.1 Candidatus Neoruminococcus faecicola
CCGCTGTTTTTTTCGGTTTTGCGAGTAATGGGCGCCGCGCTCCATATACTTTTCTCACAGGGGGTGCTATAATGATACCATATGAAAAAATTTCCGCCCCGCGGCTGCCCGCCCGGGGACAAGCCATAGAACAATCCGTGCAATGGGAAAGGATGATCCGCCTGATGACCCGCAAAGAACGCCTGCGCCGTCAGCGCAGAAAAGAGAACCTGAAAAAGCTCGCCGCTGCCGCCGCCGGGGGCACGGCAGCCCTGGGCGCCCTGGTGGCGGCGCGTGCCGCCCTGAGCGCTGCGCCCCGCCGCCCCGCTTATGAGCCGCCCCGGCTGACCGGCCGCTCCGCCCTGTACGCCTGGCGCCTGGGGGAGATGATCCGCCAGGAGACGGTCTCCAGCCCCGGCCAGCGGGATTTTTCCGCCTTCCGGCAGTATCACGCCAAGCTGGAGGAGCTGTTCCCCCATCTGTTCGCCGCCTGTGAGAAACGCACCTTTGACGGCACGCTGCTTCTGCGCTGGCCGGGCGAGGATGAGGCGCTGCGCCCCATGATGCTCATGGCCCACTGCGACGTGGTGGCTGCCTCGGAGGAGGGCTGGCAGCATCCGCCCTTCGCCGGGGAAAGCGACGGCGGCTTTGTCTGGGGCCGGGGCGCCATCGATACCAAGGATACCATGTGCGCCTTTATGAGCGCTGCCGACGAATTGATTGAGGAGGGCTTCACCCCCCGGCGGAGCGTCTACTTCCTCTGCGGCCACAACGAGGAATGCTCCGGCGACGGGGTGCCCCAGGCTGTTCATTATCTGCAGGAGCAGGGCGTGCGGCTGGAGTCGGTCCTGGATGAGGGCGGCCATGTGACCCAGGGTCCCCTGCCGGGCCTCAAGGGCTGGTATGCGCTGTGCAGCGTGGCGGAAAAAGGCTACGCCGAGGTGCGCTTTACCGCCCGCAGCGCCGGCGGCCATGCCAGCACCCCCGGCCGCGGCACCCCCATTGCCCGCCTGGCGGATTTCATCCATGAGGTGGAATCCTCCCGGCTGTTCCCCGTCCGGCTGGATGCCGTCACCCGGCGCTACCTGGCTGCGGCAGGGGCCAATTACCCCTTCTGCCGGCGCCTCTGGTACGAGAACCTCTGGCTCTTCGGGCCGCTGGCCGCCCGGCGCCTTTCCGCCAAGGGGCCGGGGCTTCATGCCCTGGTGAGCACCACCTGCGCCTTTACCCTGCAGCAGGGCGGAGTGGCGGCCAATGTGATCCCGCCCGAGGCCTCGGTGACGGCCAATTTGCGCTTTTCCACCCATGAATCCATGCGGCACGCCCTGGCGGTGATGGAAAAGATCGCCCGCCGCCATCAACTGGAGATGACCCTGGTGACCGGCCGGGACGCCACCCCCGCCGCGGATGTATCCTCCCAGGGGTACCGCAGGCTGAAAAAAGCCATCCGCCAGGTATTCCCTTCGGCGGGCATCCTGCCGGATCTGGAGCTGGGCGGCACCGATTCCCGCCATTTGACCGCTATCTGCGGCAGCGTGGTGCGCTTTTCGCCCATCGAGGCCACGCCGGAGCAGCTGGGCGCCATGCACGGCATCAACGAGCATGTCTCCATCGCCGCTCTGACCCGCGCGGTGGAATTTTACCGGGCTTATCTCACCGGCTTTGACGAAAAAAGCTGATTTGTGCTATAATATATCAGTATTGCCCCGCCGGCCTTGGCCGGGGCTGACAACATCTGAGGAGGAACCAAGATGAGTGGAGAAAAATTCTACATCACGACGCCGATTTATTACCCGTCCGATAAGCTGCATATCGGGCACAGCTACTGCACCGTGGCCACCGATGCCATGGCCCGCTATAAGCGAATGCAGGGGTGCGACGTCATGTTCCTCACCGGCACCGACGAGCACGGCCAGAAAATCCAGGAGAAAGCCGAGGCTGCCGGGGTGACCCCCCAGCAGTATGTGGATCAGGTGGTCTCCGGCATCCAGGATCTCTGGAAGCTGATGAACATCTCCTACGACCGTTTTATCCGCACCACGGATGATTATCATCAGGAGTCGGTGCAGAAGATCTTCCGCCAGCTGTATGAGCAGGGGGATATTTACAAATCCGTCTACAAGGGCAAATACTGCACCCCCTGCGAATCCTTCTGGACCGAGACCCAGCTGGTGGACGGCAAGTGCCCCGACTGCGGCCGCGAGGTCCACGACGCGGAGGAGGAATCCTATTTCTTCCGCCTTTCCAACTATGCCGACCGGCTGCTGGAATATTACCGGGAGCATCCCGACTTCCTGGAGCCTGCCAGCCGCCTCAACGAGATGATCAACAACTTCATCAAGCCCGGCCTGGAGGATCTGTGCGTTTCCCGCACCACCTTCAACTGGGGCGTCCCGGTGGATTTCGACCCCAAGCACGTGGTCTATGTGTGGATCGACGCCCTTTCCAACTATATCACCGCTCTGGGCTACGGCAACAGCCGCTACCACGATTTTGAGAAATACTGGCCGGCCGACGTCCACTTTGTGGGCAAGGAGATCGTCCGTTTCCATTCCATCATCTGGCCCGCCATGCTCATGGCCCTCAAGCTGCCTTTGCCCAAAAAGGTCTACGGCCACGGCTGGCTGCTGCTGGAGGGCGGCAAGATGAGCAAATCCAAGGGCAACGTGGTGGATCCCGCCATCCTCTGCGAGCGCTACGGCGTGGACGCCATCCGCTACTTTTTGCTGCGGGAGTTCCCCTTCGGCTCCGACGGCGTCTTCTCCAATGAAGCGCTCATCAGCCGCATCAACGCGGACCTGGCCAACGATCTGGGCAATCTGGTGTCCCGCAGCGTCTCCATGGTGGAAAAATACTTCGGCGGCACCCTGCCGGCCGAGCGCCAGGCGGGCCCGGAGGACGAGCCCCTCCTGGAGATGGCCCGCGCCTTAAAGGACCGTTACACCGAGCAGATGGAAAAATACCAGTTCCAGAACGCGCTCATCGAGACCTTCAAGCTTGTCTCCCGCACCAACAAGTATATCGACGAGACGGCCCCCTGGGTGCTGGGCAAGGAGGAATCCGGCCGCGCCCGGTTGGCCGCGGTGCTCTACAACCTGTTGGATATGCTGCGCCTGGCCTCCATCTGCCTGACCCCCTTCATGCCGGAGACGGCGGCAAAAATCCGCGCCCAGATCGGCGCCGCGGAGGAGATCTGCACCTATGACGCCCTGGGCCAGGTGGGCCTGCTGCCGGCGCAGGTGACGGTCCACAAGGGGGAGACCCTCTTCCCCCGCATCGATATGGAAAAGGAGCTGGCCGCCCTGGAGGCTGCCCAGCATCCCGCTGCGAAAGAAGAAGCCCCCGCCCCCAAGAAAAAGGAGGAAAAGGCCCCCGCCCCCGCCGGCATCATCACCATCGACGAGTTTGCCAAGGTGGAGCTGCGGGTGGCCCAGGTCACGGCCTGCGAGCCGGTGCCGAAAGCGGATAAGCTGCTGCGCCTGGAGCTGGACGACGGCAGCGGCCAGACCCGGCAGGTGGTCTCCGGCATTGCCGCCTGGTACCGCCCGGAGGATCTGCTGGGCAAAAAGGTGATGGTGGTGGCCAACCTGGCCCCGGCCAAGCTGCGGGGGGTTGTCTCCAACGGGATGATCCTGGCCGCGGATACCGACGGGGCAGCCCGCGTGATCTTTGTGGATGACAGCGTGCCCTGCGGCGCCAAGGTGCGCTGAATCTGACGATTGTTTTTCCGGCTGCCGCCTGGCCTATGGCCGGGCGGCTTTTGGCAGACAGAGAAAGGAGCCTCTATGCTGACTGGAATTTTCGATTCCCATGCCCATTATGACGACGAGCAGTTCGACCCCGACCGGGAGGAGCTGCTGGCCGCCCTGCCGGAGCGGGGCGTCGCTTTGGTGATGAACTGCGCCTGCGACCTGGCCAGCTGCGAGACCAGCGTGGGCCTGGCGGAGCGGTACGGCTATTTTTACTGCGCGGTGGGCATCCATCCCCATTCCGCCGCCGAGGCGCGGCCCGGCTATCTGGATACCCTGCGCGGCTATGCGGCGAAGCACCCCAAGGTGCGGGCCATCGGGGAGATCGGCTTGGACTACCACTATGATTTTTCCCCCCGCGACGTGCAGAAAAGGGTTTTTGAGGAGCAGATCCTTTTGGCGAAGGAGCTGGATCTGCCGGTGATCGTCCACGACCGGGAGGCCCACCAGGACACCATGGAGCTGCTGGAAAAGCACCGCCCCCGCGGGGTGATGCACTGCTACTCCGGCTCCGCCGAGATGGCCAGAGAGCTGGTGAAGCTGGGCTTTTATCTGGGATTTGGCGGCTCCTGCACCTTTAAAAACGCCCGCAAGGCGCTGGAATCCCTCCAGGCGGTGCCGGCCGAGCGCATCCTGCTGGAGACGGACGCCCCTTATCTGGCGCCGGTGCCCATGCGGGGGCGCCGCAACGATTCCTCCCTCATCCCCTATGCCGCCCAGGTGGCCGCCGGGGAGAAGGGGATGGACCCCCAGGCCCTGGTGGACCAGGCCCGGGCAAACGCCTGCCGGCTGTTC
>CAJFPC010000058.1 GCA_904398325.1 Candidatus Neoruminococcus faecicola
AGCGTCTCCAGGGCGGACTGATGCTGCCCCGCCAGCTGCCGGAGCCGTCCGGCTGCCCCGGCCCGGCCGAAGTGGGTTTTCTGCTGCATGGCGCGCCTCCTTTCCCCTGTTCCGGGCAGATGGTTCTAAACCGCCCGAAAATGGAATAAACTGTAAGTTCTAAGCTTTGTCCCCATTGTAAGCCCCCGCGGGCGAAAAGCCTGTCGAAGCCGGTCAGGGGAAAAATTTTTTCTGCCGCTGCCTTTTCCCCTCCCGCCCTTGACAAACCCGGCGGCAAAAGGCTACTATAGATAAGATAGGAGCATCCCGCCCAAACCGGCGCTTCTCTTAAAATGAAGCGGGCAGGGCTTTTGCCCGCCGCCTGACTGCACCGTGATCTTAAAAAGAAAGAATCGATTCTGCCGGCTTTTCCCGCCCGGCGGGAACCGAAAAGGAGTTTTCAAGATGAAGTTTGACTGTGTACGCACCCGTTTTGCCCCCAGCCCCACCGGTTATATGCATGTGGGCAACCTGAGGACTGCGCTGTACGCCTACCTGCTGGCCAAAAACAAGGGCGGCAAGTTCATCCTGCGCATTGAAGATACCGACCAGGAACGGTATGTGGAAGGCGCGGTGGACGTGATCTATCAGACCCTGCGCGAGACCGGCCTGATCTGGGATGAAGGCCCCGACATCGGCGGCCCGGTCGGCCCTTATATCCAGAGCGAGCGCATGAGCATGTTCAAGGATTATGCCCTGCAGCTGGTGGAAAGCGGCCACGCCTACTACTGCTTCTGCGACAAGGAGCGCCTGGAAGAGGTGCGCACCGTGCAGAAGGCTTCCGGCATGGTGCCCCGCTACGACGGCCACTGCCGCAGCCTGACCAAGGAGGAGGTGGCGGAAAAGCTGGCCGCCGGCATCCCCTACGTCATCCGCCAGAAAATGCCGCAGGAGGGCACCACCACCTTCCACGACGAGGTGTTCGGCGACATCACGGTGGAAAACAGCTCCCTGGACGATCAGATTCTGATCAAGGCGGACGGCATGCCCACCTATAATTTCGCCAATGTGGTGGATGACCACCTGATGGGCATCACCCATGTGATCCGCGGCAACGAGTACCTTTCCTCCACGCCGAAGTACAACCTGCTCTACGAGGCCTTCGGCTGGGAGATCCCGGTGTATATCCACTGCTCCCCGGTGATGAAAAACCAGACGGAAAAGCTCTCCAAGCGCAACGGCGACGCCTCTTATCAGGATCTGGTGGCCAAGGGCTATCTGACCGAGGCCGTCGTCAACTACATCGCCTTGTTGGGCTGGAGCCCCAAGGGCGAGCAGGAGATCTTCACCCTGGAGGAGCTGGTCAGGGAGTTCGATGTCTCGGGCATCAGCAAATCCCCCGCCATCTTCGACGTGCAGAAGCTGCGCTACATCAACGGCGAATACCTGCGCCGCATGACCCCCGAGCAGTTCCACCAGACAGCCATGCCCTGGGTGCGCCGCGCTGTCCAGCGGGAGGATATCGACACCCAGACCCTCACCAACCTGCTGCAGGCCCGCTGCGAGGTGCTGGAGGACATCCCCGAGCAGGTGGATTTCATCGACCGCCTGCCGGATTATGACACCGCGCTGTTTGTCAGCAAAAAGATGAAGACCAATGAGGAAACCTCCCTCGCGGCGCTCAAGGCCGCCCTGCCGCGGCTGGAAGCGCTGGAGGATTTCTCGCAGGAGAAAATCCACGAGGCCATGTTCACCCTCATCGGCGAGCTGGGCGTCAAAAACGGCTGGCTGCTCTGGCCGCTGCGGGTAGCGGTCAGCGGCAAGCAGTTCACCCCCGGCGGCGGCATCGAGCTGGCCGCCATCCTGGGCAAGGAGGAAACCCTCGCCCGGGTGCGCGCCGCCATCGAAAAACTCAGTTGATCCCAAAAGGCGGGGAGGCTGCGGCTTCCCCGCCCTTTTTGCGGCCGAAATGCCGCAGAAAGCCCGTCTTTTCCGCCCCGGCACTGCAGGCTGTGCTGCCCGGATAAAGGGCAGCTTTTCAAACAGCATTTTACTTTTTTCACCGGCCGGCAAAAAAATTTGCCGTCAAATGCACAACCGGCCTGGCTGCGGGAGAAAAGAAGCGTGCCCGGCGCCTTTTGTGACGGGCAGGAAAACATGTACGGCGGTTTTCGGCAAATGTTTCATTTATCAAAATGTAATTTTATATAATTGTGACAAACTTCGCAGGAAAGGGGCATCCCCCCAAGAAAAGGATAGAATTCGCCCTGCGGATTTGTTATAATATTGGTTGAACCAAAAACAAGACGTTTCATTTGACAGGAGGCAAACGAAATGAGCAAAAAATACGTCTATCTGTTCTCGGAGGGCAACGGCTCCATGCGGGAGCTGCTGGGCGGCAAAGGCGCCAACCTGGCCGAAATGACCAACCTTGGCATGCCGGTGCCCCAGGGCTTCACCATCACCACCGAGGCCTGCACCCGCTACCACGAGGACAACCGCACCATCGCCCCGGAGATCGAGGCCGAAATCTACGAGTACCTGGGCAAGATGGAGGAAATCTGCGGCAAAAAATTCGGCGACCCCGAAAACCCGCTGCTGGTTTCGGTGCGTTCCGGCGCCCGCGCTTCCATGCCCGGCATGATGGATACCATCCTCAACCTGGGCCTCAACGACACGGTGGCCGAGGGCCTGGCCAAGCTGACCCAGAACGAGCGCTTCGCTTATGACTCCTACCGCCGTTTTATCCAGATGTTCAGCGACGTGGTCATGGAGCTTTCCAAAAAGGACTTTGAGGGCATCATCGACGAGATGAAGGCCAAAAAGGGCGTCAAGCTGGATACCGAGCTGGATGCCGCCGACATGAAGGAACTGGTCCGCCTGTTCAAAGCCTATTATAAATCCAAGAAGGGCGCCGACTTCCCCACCGACCCCAAAATCCAGCTGCTGGAAGCCGTCAAGGCCGTTTTCCGCTCTTGGGAAAACCCCCGCGCCATCGTCTACCGCCGCATGAACGACATCCCCTCCAGCTGGGGCACCGCCGTCAACGTGCAGTCCATGGTCTACGGCAACATGGGCAATGATTCCGGCACCGGCGTGGCCTTCACCCGCAACCCCGCCACCGGCGAGAAGAAGCTCTACGGCGAGTTCCTCATGAACGCCCAGGGCGAGGACGTGGTGGCCGGCATCCGCACCCCGCAGACCATCGACCAGCTGCATGAGGTCATGCCGGAGGTTTATGACCAGTTTGCCAAGATCGCCCACACCCTGGAGGACCACTACCGCGACATGCAGGATATGGAGTTCACCATCGAGAAGGGCAAGCTCTACATGCTGCAGACCAGAAACGGCAAGCGCACCGCCGCCGCCGCTTTGAAGATCGCGGTGGACCTGGTGGCCGAGGGCATGCTCACCAAGCGGGAAGCCATCCTGAAAGTGGAGCCCAAGCAGCTGGACAGCCTGCTGCATCCCCAGTTTGACGCGGCCGAGCTGAAAAAGGCCACCCCCATTGCCCACGGCCTGCCCGCTTCCCCGGGCGCTGCCTGCGGCAAGGTTTACTTCTCTGCGGAGGAAGCGGTGGAGCATGCCAAGACCGATAAGGTCGTGCTGGTGCGCCTGGAGACCTCCCCGGAGGATATCGAAGGCATGTACGCCGCCCAGGGCGTGCTGACCGTGCGCGGCGGCATGACCTCCCACGCGGCGGTGGTTGCCCGCGGCATGGGCGCCTGCTGTGTGGCCGGCTGCGGCGACATCAACATGCATGAGGAAGAGAAATATTTCACCGTCGGCGACCTGCGCATCAACGAGGGCGATTATATCTCCATCGACGGCTCTACCGGCGCGGTCTATGCCGGCGCCATCCCCACGGTGGATGCTTCCATCACCGGCGATTTTGAGACCTTTATGGAGTGGGCCGACGAGCTGCGCACCCTGAAGGTCCGCACCAACGCCGACACCCCTGCCGACGCCGCCCACGCCTACAGCTTTGGCGCCCAGGGTATCGGCCTGACCCGTACCGAGCATATGTTCTTCAATGCGGACCGCATCCCCGCCATGCGGGAGATGATCGTCTCCAGCACGGTGGAACAGCGCAAGGCCGCCCTGGCCAAGCTGCTGCCCATGCAGCGCGGCGACTTTGAAGGCATCTTCGAGGCCATGCAGGGCTGCCCGGTGACCATCCGCCTGCTGGATCCCCCGCTGCATGAGTTCCTGCCCACCGATCCTGCGGATATCCAGGCGCTGGCCGACGATATGGGCATGACCTATGACGACCTGAAGGCCAAGATCGATTCCCTGCATGAATTCAACCCCATGCTGGGCCACCGCGGCTGCCGTCTGGCCATCACCTATCCCGAGATCGCCGAGATGCAGACCCGCGCCATCATCGAGGCTGCCATCAACGTCAACAAGAAGTGCGGCTTCCATGTGGTGCCCGAGATCATGGTTCCCCTGGTGGGCCATGTCAACGAGCTGAAATATGTCAAGAACATCATCACCACCACGGCCGACGCCATCATCAAGGAAGCCGGCGTGGAGCTGAAATACCTGGTCGGCACCATGATCGAGGTGCCGAGAGCGGCCGTCACCGCCGATGAGATCGCCACCGAGGCGGAGTTCTTCTCCTTCGGCACCAACGACCTGACCCAGATGGGCTTCGGCTTCAGCCGCGACGACGCCGGCAAGTTCCTGGGCGAATATTACGACAAGAAGATCTTCGAGTCCGATCCCTTCGCCAAGCTGGATCAGGACGGCATCGGCAAGCTGGTCAAGATGGCCTGCGAGCTGGGCCGCAAGACCCGTCCAGATATCCACCTGGGCATCTGCGGCGAGCACGGCGGCGACCCCAGCACGGTGGAGTTCTGCCACAACATCGGCCTGGATTATGTCTCCTGCTCCCCCTTCCGCGTGCCTATCGCGCGGCTGGCTGCGGCGCAGGCCGAGGTCAAAAATCCCCGCAACAAGTAAATTGTTCTCATAAAAAGAGGGCCGTTTGGCCCTCTTTTTTTGTTTTTCCGCGCGCCGGGCGGGCGGTGCGGGCAGAATACCAGCCTCGCCCCTTTCGTCTTTTCCAGCATCCCAGATGGCGCTGCAGAGAGAGGCTGAAAAGGGATATTGCAAAAAAAGAGAGGGCCGTTTGGCCCTCTCTTTTCTATTCCTCAGCATCCTTGTTACTGCTGCAAATCCTGGATGGTGCGCATCAGCCCATTGCCGGAGGTGTACGGCGCGCCCTCCCGGTAGAAATAATACTGCAGCATGGCGCTCTGCATCTGGGTATAATCCAGATAGGAATTCTGCACCACGGCGGGGGTGAGCCCTTCCTCCACCGCGGCCAGTGCTTCGGCGGTGCGCTCCTTGACGTGGCCCAGCAGATAGGCCACCGACTCCCGCAGCAGGGATTGCTGGCCGCTTTCCAGGGCGTCATAATACTCCCGGCGCACCAGCACCCACATGCTGTCCTGCCAGTGATCCGAGAAGGTCAGCGTCCCCTGGGTGGTATAATACTCCGGCACCTGCTCCAGCGTCAGTTCCAGGATGTCGATCTCATCCGCCAAAAAGGCCTCGCGCAGGTCTTCTTCCGGCTGGATCGACACCACGGCGCCCAGCGACTGGAAAAACTCCCCGCTGCGCTGCAGGGTGGTGCCCAGGGTGCGGCCCTCATAATCCTGCGGCTCCCGGGGGGTGCCCCGGCGGGAAAACAGATACCCGGTGGAGATCTGCTCGCTGGCCAGGGCCAGGGCGCCATCCTCCTCCAGCGCGCGGCTGACCAGCTTCAGCACAGACTGCGCGTTGAGGGTCAGGTCGGCCATCTGCCCGCTGTTAAAATAAAAAGGATACTGCAGCTGCTCCAATTCCCGGCAGGAGCGGGCCAGCTCCTGGGTGCTGACAAGCAGGATGTCGCAGCCGCCCTCCCGCAGCAGCTGCACCGGGCGGGCCGTGGTGAGATACTGCACCGCCGTGCCGTCTCCGCCCTCTTCAATCAGCTTGCTGCCCAACACAGACGCCGCCGCCGGGAAAATATCCCGTTCCCCCTGGGGCATGGCAATGGTGATGCGCCCCAGCTGCACCTTGGCCGGCTGGCTTGCCACAGTGGTATGGCTGTCCGCACAGGCAGTCAGCACCATCACGCCGCAGAGCAGCAGCGCCGCCAATTTCCGCAATTTCATGCGCTTTCCTCCTCTTCCGGGTCAGGCGGGGGTTCTAAGGCGTCCTCCCCTTCCTCGGGCTGGCTTTCCTCCTCGGCTGGCTGGTCACCGGCGGCGCTCATCCCGGCCGGCGTCTCTTCCCCGCTCTGGCCGGGAACAGGCTCCTCCTCTTCCGGCTCCTCGGCCGGCGGCACATAATGCTGGAACCTCAAATTGGCGATGCACTGCTGATGATAAGGGGTATTGGCTGCAAAGACATTGTTGAGGAACAGCACCTCATGGATCTCGTGCTGGCGGATATAATCCACCAGATTAAGCTGGAAATACCGCTGATCCACAATATGCACCTCGTCATAATAGGTGGCAAGGAAGGGGGCAAAGGCATTGCCGTAGGATTCCTTCACCACCAGGATCTTGCGGCCGTGGTTCTGGTCTGTCTTCACCTGGATGAGGGGGAAATCCCCGTGCAGAAACACCGAATAGCTGTTGACCCCCTGGGCATATTCCCCGTGCAGTGTGGTGGCAAAGGGGGTGAAGGGCGCATCCGGCAGATAGCGCCAGGCCTCATACCGGTTGGGCAGCAGGTAGTATTCCACATAGTCCGGGTTTTCCGCCAGGGAGGAATCCTGGGTCTGGCTGTAAAGGGAGCCGAGGAAGTTTTCCAGCCGGCGGGCGGTGAAGGCTTCCAGCGGCTGCGGCTCAAAGCCTGCCGCCTCGGCAAACCGGGTGAAGGCATAATAGGCCGCAAGCCCCGTCCAGTGGTGGTCGGTGCGGAAGTAGAGGTACTCGTCGGTATGCTGCCGCAGCAGCGAGACGGCGTCCACCGTTTTGATGCGGGGATCCAGCGCCGCATAAATTTGCTGGATATTCTCGCTCTCCGACCGGGTCATGGAGCGGTATTTTTCCGGCAGGTAAAATTCCGTGCTGGTAGGCACCACCAGGTTGTAGATCTGCACCTCGTCGCCCAGCGCCTCCAGATAGCCGTTGAGGATCTTGGCATACGCCTGGGCGGAAGCCTCGGTGCCGCCAAACACCTGCATGGCCCTGCCCTTATTGATGAGCAGGGCGTTGACGGTGTTGATGGCGCCGGGGTCCTCCGGCTGGCTGGAAGAGGCCGCCGCATCCTCCGGCAGGTCCTGCTCCGGCTGGGAGGAGGCCTGGGGCTGGCTCTGAGCGCCGCCCCCCTCCCCGCCGGTGGTCGGGGTGTGCAGGCGGGTGTCATCCTCCCCCCGCAGGCCCAGATGCTCCTTGAGGAAGCTGGCCAGGCTCACCAGCTTTTCCCGCCCGGGGAAGGTGTCGGAATAGTAAAGGTCCATCCCCTCCGTGTAGCTGCCGTCCAGCAGGGCCTCGGCGGTAAAATCCGGCTTTTCGGCCAGGCGGCGGCGCTCGATGACCGATTCGGTGGGCTTGGGCAGCACCAGGCTGCAGATGCCCATCAGCACCAGCACCAGCAATACCGCCCCAAAAGAAATGGCGTATAAGATTTTGTGTTCCCGCTCCATCGCCATCCCTCCTTAAAAACGGTAGTAGAGAAAGGGGTTGTACCCCTGGCCCGCCAGCAGCGCGGTGGAAAGGGCCAGGCACACCAGGCTGGCCGCTGTCTGCCAGACCAGGGCGCTGCCGGTGCCGAAACGGCCGTAATACCACCTCTTGAGGGCCGGCAGCAGCGGCATGCAGCAGGCCACCGCCGCCGCCAGCCAGAAAATATGGTTGAGCAGCACAAGCTCCAGCCCCACATCCCACAGCGGATGGCCGGCAAAGCCGAACAGAATGGAGCAGAACTCCCGCAGCTGGTCGAAATCGGTGAAATAAAACAGCACCCAGCCCACCACCACTGCAAGCAAAAGGTACAGGTGGGAAACCACCCGCGGCAGCCGCTCCAGCAGGCGGCCCAAAAAGAGCCGCTCCAGCGCGATCAGGGCCCCGTAATACAGCCCCCAGAGGACGAAATTCCAGCTGGCGCCGTGCCAGAAGCCGGTGGCAAACCATACGAGAAACAGGTTGCGCCACGGGTGGCGGCGCCTGCCGCCCAGGGGGATATAAAGATAATCCCGGAAAAAGCTGCCCAGCGTCATATGCCAGCGGCGCCAGAATTCCGTGGCGGTGCGGGAAATGTAGGGGTAGTTGAAATTTTCGGGATAGTGGAAGCCGAACAGCCTCCCCAAACCGATGGCCATATCCGAGTAGCCGGAAAAATCATAATAAATCTGCAGCGTATACAACACCGCCCCAAACCACGCTCCCGCCACCGACAGCTGATCAAAGCCGGAAAGGAACGGCCCGGAAAGCTCCCCCGCAATGTTGGCCACAAACACCTTTTTAAACAGGCCCACGCAGAAGCGGCCCATGCCCTCGCTGAGATCCCGGGCGCTGACGGTGCGGCTATCGATTTCCGCCGCCACATCCTGATAGCGTACAATGGGCCCCGCCACCAGCTGGGGATAAAGGGAAACGAACATCAGGAACCGCAGGAAGGAATGCTGCACCTTCACCTGGTCCCGGTAGACATCCACCGTATAGGAGATGGTCTGGAAGGTGTAAAAGGAAATGCCGATGGGCAGCGCAAAGGTGGGCACCGTCAGCGACAGGCCGAAGAGGGCATTGAGATTTTCGTAGAGAAAGGCGCTGTATTTAAACAGCCCCAGCAGCCCCAGATTGACCGCCAGCGACAAAATCAGCGCAAACTTCGCCTGCCAGCGGCCCCGGTGGCGTTCGATAATCAGTCCGTTGAGATAATCCAGCGCGGAGGAAAAGATCAGAAGCGTCACCCACACCGGCTCGCCCCAGGCGTAAAAAAACAGCGAAAAGCCCGTCAGCAGCACGTTGCGGTACAGCTGCCTGCGGGAAAGGAAGTAAAAGAGCAGGTTGGCTGGCAAAAACAGGTATAAAAATGTCAAACTGGCAAAAATCACGTTGGTTCCCCTTGCTTTTTAAAACCGGGAGCTGCCGGCTGTTATTCTGCCGCGGCGGGCGCGGGACTTTTTTATTATACCACAGAAACGCCCCAAAACGGCGGCCCTTTGTCACAAAAATACGTTTTTCTCCCCGCAGGATGCGCAGCGGCCCGCAGGCAGCACGTGCGGGCGGTATTTCTCTTTTATCACGGCAGGAAAAAGGCCCTCCCGCCCAGAAGCGGAAGGGCCAAAACGGGCTGCCGGAAGGCTGGCGGTGTGTCCTGTCGCCCTTGAGGCAGCCCAGGAGGTCAAATCGTGCCCCTAAGGCCGATATCGTCGGCCACTTCCCGCATGCCGAGGATGGTCTCGCGGATGACGTCATCCAGCGGCATCCCCATCATCTCGCAGCCCTTCTGGATCACTTCCCGGTTGACGCCGGCGGCAAAGCCGTGATCCTTAAACTTTTTCTTGACGCTTTTCACTTCCAGGTCCATGACGCTCCGGGAGGGGCGCACATAGGCGCAGGCGGTGATGAGGCCCGTCAGCTCGTCGATGGCGTAGAGGACCTTCTCCATCCGGTGCTCCGGCTTCACATCGCTGCAAAGGCCGTAGCCGTGGGAGCAGACCCCGTGGATATACTCCTCCGGGAAGCCTGCCGCGCGCATAATCTCGGCGGATTTGGTGCAGTGCTCCTCGGGGTATTTCTCATAGTCCAGGTCGTGCAGCAGGCCGATATTGCCCCATTTGACCTCATCCTCGCCGTAAAGGCGGGCAAAATGAGCCATGACGCCGCTGACCGCCTTGCCGTGATGGATCAGGCTTTCGGTCTGGTTATACTGCAAAAACAGGTCCATCGCCTGCTGCCGGGTGACTTCTTCCATGCCAGATGCCTCCTGTTAAAAAGTTATGCTTCGGTCAGTTCCTTCACCGCGCTGGCAAGGGCGGCGGTACGGTCGGTGCGCTCCCAGGCGACGCCCAGCTCCTCCCGGCCGAAATGGCCGTAGGCCGCCAGCTGGCGGTAAATGGGCCGGCGCAGGTCCAGGTCGCGGATAATGGCCGCCGGGCGCAGGTCAAAGACCTTCTGCAGCGCCTGGGCCAGCACCTCGTCGGAGACCTTGCCGGTGCCGGCGGTATCCACCGTCACCGAGACAGGCCGCGCCACGCCGATGGCGTAGGCAATCTGCACCTCGCAGCGGCGGGCCAGGCCGGCGGCCACGATGTTTTTGGCCACATAGCGGGCGGCATAGCAGGCGGAGCGGTCCACCTTGGTGGGGTCCTTGCCGGAGAAGGCCCCGCCGCCGTGACGGCCATAGCCGCCGTAGGTATCCACAATGATCTTACGGCCGGTCAGCCCGCTGTCGCCCTGAGGGCCGCCGATGACAAACCGCCCGGTGGGGTTGACATAATATTTGGTGTGCTCGTCCAGCAGCTGGGCCGGGATCACCTGGCGGATCACCTCGCGGATGATATCCTCCCGGATCTGCTCCAGGGACACCTCCGGGCTGTGCTGGTTGGAGATGATGACCGTATCCACCCGCACCGGGCGGCCGTCCTCATATTCCACCGTCACCTGGCTTTTGCCGTCCGGCCGCAGATAGGGCAGCACGCCCTCCTTGCGCACCTGGGCCAGCCGCCGGGCCAGCTTGTGGGCCAGGGAGATGGGCAGGGGCATCAGCTCGGGGGTCTCGTCGCAGGCAAAGCCGAAGACCATGCCCTGGTCGCCGGCGCCGGTGGTCTCCAGCTCGGTTTCGTCCAGCTTGCTTTCCAGCGAGCGGTCCACGCCCATGGCGATATCGCCGGACTGCTCATCCAGCGTGGTCAGCACCGCGCAGGTGTCGGCGTCAAAGCCGTATTTGGCGCGGGTGTAGCCGATATCCTTGATCGTTTTACGCACAATGCTGGGGATATCCACATAGCAGCTGGTGGTGATCTCGCCCATCACCAGCACCATGCCGGTGGTGACCGCCGTCTCGCAGGCCACGCGGGCGTAAGGGTCCTGGGCGATGATGGCGTCCAGCACCGCGTCGGAAATCTGGTCGCAGATTTTGTCGGGATGTCCCTCCGTCACCGATTCGGAGGTGAACAGATACTTTGCCATAGCTTGATGCTTCCTTTCTTTGTGGGGATTTTTATTGGAAAAGGAATCGGTGGATCCCGTCAGAAAAACAAAAGAGCGCCCGGCTCTGGGAACCGGGCGCATCAGTTCCTCATCTCTCGGTTTTCCTCCGCAGGAATTAGCACCTTGCCGCTTTCCGGCAGGTTGCTGGGTATCACAGGGCCTGTTCCCTCCACCACTCTTGATAAGGGGATGTATTCACTTTTCTGTTACTATGTTAGCGGAATCCGCCTGGTTTGTCAAGCCTTGGCCTCCCGGATTTTTCACCAGGCGGGAGATGCGCTTATACAGCAGCAGGGTCACCACCGCATTGGCGCCGGCCTTGATCAGGTTGAAGGGCAGGATCACCGGCACCAGCATCGCCATGACCGCCTCACGGGGCGCACCCATAAAGATGGGGGTGAAGATGATGTTCCAGATCATCATAGTTACCGTCATCACCGCCACGCCGGCCGCCAGGGCCAGGATGGCGCCCTTATGGGTTTTGTGGGTCCGGTAGATATTCCCCGCCACCAGGCAGAAGCTGCCGGTGGCAAACACATGCATGAGAAAACCGATCGGCCCGGCCGACGCGCTGACCGTCACCGCCTGGATCGCGGCAGCCACCACCGTCAGCAGCAGCCCCGCCGCCGGCCCGAACAGGAAGGTGCCGATGAAAATCGGGATATCCGCCGGGTCGTATTCCATCCAGGGGGCCGCCGGAAAGATCGGGAAATGGATCTGCCAGATCAGCAGCACCGACAGCGCCACCAGGAGCCCCATGGCCGTCAGTTTGCGCAGAGAAGAATTGGTTGCGTGCATAAAGAATGCCTCCCAAATAAAATTGGGTCTGTTCGTCGGTTTTGCCGCCGCTGGCGGCAAAAAAGCCCCGGACCGCCGGTCCAGGGCTTTGGGAAAGCGATGCGGCACGGGCAGAAACCCGCGCAGCCGTTTCTTCCTTCCAGACTATACTGTCGGTTTTGGAATTGCACCAAATCTGCGCCGAAGCGCTCGCGGACTGTACCGCCGATCGGGAATTTCACCCTGCCCTGAAACAGACTCTGCCTTTATTATAATCGGGCTGCGCCGTTTTGTCAACGGTCCGGCGGCAGAGGGAGCGCATTTCCCCACAAGGCGGCCGGGCAGCGAAAAAGCGCCCGGCACACCGGACGCTTTTTCATCAAAGGGGATGTTTATTTCAGGATTTCATAGCCATAAGCCTCGAGCGCCTTGCGGATCTCCTCCCCCTGCTCAAAGCCGCCCACCTCGCAGGTGACGTCCAGGATGGTCTGGTTGATGGGCAGGTCGGGCTGGAAGCGCAGGTGGCTGACCTGCAGGATGTTGGCGTTGTGGGTGGAAAGGATGCGGCACATCTGCTCCAGGCTGCCGGGAATATCGGGCATGATGGTCTTGAGCTCCAGCTGGCGCCCGCGGGAAACCAGGCCCTTCTGCACCACCTTGTCGATAAAGCTGACGTCGATGTTGCCGCCGGAAAGCAGCACGCCCACCTTTTTGCCCTTCACATCCACCTTGCCGGCCAGCGCAGCGGCCAGGGTAATGGCGCCGGAAGGCTCCACCACCTGTTTGGAGCGCTCCAGCAGCAGCATGATCGTGGAGGCGATATCGTCATCGCCGACTACCACCATCTGATCCACATAGCGGTTGATCAGCTCCATGGTCAGGTCGCCGGGGGTCTTGACGGCGATGCCGTCCGCAATGGTGGAAACGTTCTTGCTGGCGTGGATCTCCGGCTGATGGAAGGACTCATAGATAGCCGGGGCGCCCTCCGCCTGCACGCCGATGACCTTCACCTTGGGGTTGATGGCCTTGGCTGCGGTGGCCACGCCGGCGATCAGCCCCCCGCCGCCCGCCTGGATCAGCAGCATATCCAGATCCGGCTGATCGCGCAGCATCTCGATGGCCAGGGTGCCCTGGCCGGCCATCACGTCATAATCGTTGAAAGGATGGATGAAAGTGGCGTTGTATTCCTTCTGCAGCTCCACCGCCTTGGCATAGGCCTCGTCATAGCAGCTGCCGTGCAGCACCACCTCGGCGCCGTAGCCGCGGGTAGCGGAGGCCTTGGCGATGGGGGCTGTCTTGGGCATGACGATGATGGCATGGGCGCCTGTCTTGGCGGCGGCAAAGGCCACGCCCTGGGCATGGTTGCCGGCGCTGGAGGCGATCACGGTGCCAACAGGGCCGTTTTCGGCCATCTTCATGATCTTGTTGCTGGCGCCGCGCACCTTAAAGGAGCCGGTTTTCTGCTGGTTTTCCTGCTTGAGGTAGATCTCGCCGCCGGTCATCTGGGAAAAGGTGGTGGATTTCACCAGCGGGAAATCGTGGATAATCGGAGTTAAGCGCTCCTTGGCTTCTTGCACATCCTGTAAGGTCAGCATATGATCTCTCCTCATGATAAAAGTTTTCCGGTTTTCCAGAAGCTATCATAGCACAAACTGTGTGCGATGAAAAGGGGTTTTTAAAAAAATGTTTTTATTTTAAGGACTATTTGGAAATTATTGACGGTTCGCCTTGGCGGAATAGCACTCCACCCGCAGCACCAGCACCTCCACGGCAGCCAGGGCGGCGTCGGGGAAGGCCATCTCCCCCTCATAGCCCGCGTGCGCCATCAATAGGCTCAGGCCGCGGCGCTTTTGCTCCGGGGCAGCGGCCAGGGTGATGGTCCCCTCCCCCATCAGGGATTCGTACTCCATGCTCCAGCCGCAGGGGGTCCCGGCGGTCAGATAGCGGCGGGAGGTATCCATCTCAAAGGCGGCGCGGGGGTTTTGGGCGATATAATCCAGCTTTCTGCCCTCCCTTGCGCAGTGAAAGTAAAGGGTCAGCCGGCCTTCCTCCCACTCATAGCCGAAGCTGAGGGGCACCACATAGGGCTGGCCGCCGGCGCAAAGGCCCAGGCGGCAGCAGTCGCAGCCGGCAAGGATGGCCTCGATGCGGGCAGGGTCGGTCAGCTGGCGGTCGGTTCTTCTCATAGCAGCATCCTCCTTTTTTCTGCCGGGCAGCGGTCTGCCGGCCTCTGGCACCATTGTAGCAGAAATCCCCCGTTTGAAAAAGCCCTCCGTTTCCGCTATAATGGCGGAGTAGGGAGGAATATGCTGTGCAGTATCGTCAAGTGGAACCGGCGGTGTTTATTGACCGGCCCAACCGGTTTATCGCCCATTGCCGGATGGGCGGGGCCCAGGTGACGGCCCATGTGAAAAACACCGGCCGCTGCCGGGAGCTGCTGGTGCCCGGCTATACCGTCTATCTGGAAAAAAGCGAAAACCCCGCCCGCAAGACCGCCTACTCCCTGATCGCGGCGGACCGGCAGGGGCTGCTGATCAATCTGGATTCCCAGGCGCCCAACCAGGTGGTGGCAGAGGCCATGGCCGCCGGCCGGCTGGACCGGGCCCTGGGCGCGCCGGTCACCGCCCTGCGCCGGGAGGTACGCTACGGCTCCAGCCGCTTTGACATCGCCTTTGCCTGCGGGGAACGGCAGGGCTTTGTGGAAGTCAAGGGCGTCACCCTGGAACGGGAGGGGGCGGCCCTTTTCCCCGACGCACCCACCCAGCGGGGTGAAAAGCACCTGATGGAGCTCTGCCGCGCCGCCGGGGAAGGGTATCTGGCCGCCGTATGCTTTCTCATCCAGATGAAGGGGCCGTCGGTCTTTTGCCCCAACGCGGCCACCGATCCCGGCTTTGCCCGGGCGTTGGCAGAGGCCGCGGGCTGCGGGGTGAAGCTCCTCGCCTTTGACTGCGCCGTCACCCCCTTCAGCCTCACCCTGGCCGACCCGGTGCCGGTCCGGCTGGAGGGATAGCGCCCGGCGCGGCGGACAGCCCCGCCGCATAGGATGGCGTAAGCCCTCCCCGCGGGGGCCTCTCATCAGAGGAAGTGACCAACATGAAGGAGCTTACCATCCTGGTGCAGGAGCATTGCCGCTACTGCACCGAGGCGCTGAATACCATCGCCGGTTTAAAGCGGGAACACCCGGAACTGGCCGAAGTCCCTCTGCGGCTGATCGATGAGGAGCGCCATCCCGAAGAGACCAAGCCGTATCACTACTGGTATGTCCCCACCTTTTATCTGGGCCGCCAGAAGCTGTTTGAAGGGGCGGTAGACCGGTATGTGATGGAGCTGATCCTGCGCGCCGCCCTGGAGGCGGACGCCTGAGGGCCGCTCCGGCCAAGGGCCCGCGCCCGGCAGATGGGAAGAAACGGTGCAGCCGCCGGCTTTGCCGTTTCTTTTTTTAAGTGATAAAAACCGATCCCATAAAAAAAGGCCCTGCCGGGCCTTTTTTATTTCGCCTGGGAGACGACGACCACGCCGCCGCGCCAGTATTTATCCACCCAGTCCTGCAGCATGGGATAGGTGGCATGGATGGTTTTGATATAAATTTTGTTGTCCGCCACGTAGTAGGAATCCACCTCCGGCCGGGCAGAGGTGCCCCGCATCAGGTCCAGCTCTTCCAGCTCGGCCACGGCGTCCCTCAAATATTCCATCGAGACATCCGCCTCGGCGTATTCCACCGTCACCGCCGGCAGCCCAGCCCGGGCCGCCACCTCATAGACGCGGGTGGGGTCCTCATCCGTCACATAGATGAGCACATGGTTGACCCCCTCCACCTGAATGCCGCCATGCTCCTTGGGGGAGATGTGCTCCTCCAGATAGGCGGCCATATCGCCCGCCTGGTCGATCACCTGCACCGGGATATCCTGCCCCTGGCCGATATTCTCCGGCGCCACATAGATATTCTGCTCCTGCCCCGCAGCTTCCCTGCCGGAATAGCTGAGGGGCCCGCTGCGGTCGGGCGCATCGGGGATCGGGCTCTGGTACTGGGTGCGGATCACCGACTGCAGCCCGGCGCGCATCCAGGCGGAGGGCACCTGGGCCTCTTCTTCCACACAGCCGCTCAGGCAGAGGAGCGCCAGCGCGGCCGGCAAAATCCACCGCCGCCTCATGGCTCAAACAGCTCCGCGGCCTTTTGGGCCATGCGCCGGCCGAAGGTCTCAAAGAGCGGCTCGCTCTCCTCTTCCCGGCCGTGGAGGGCCACCGGCCCCAGATGGATATAAGGCTGCCCCAGCGCCGACCCGCCGGAGTAGACCAGCATCCCCTTGACCAGCATGCTGCGGATGAGGAATTCCACCGCCTGCCCGGCGCCGCCCTGCAGGTAATCCGCCGTGGCAAAGGCGCCGCCCAGCTTGCCCGCCAGCTGGTAGGGGCGGGACTCATCCACCCATTTTTTCACCGGCCAGGCCTCCCCGGCGTAATAGGTGGGGGTGCCGAAGATGACGGCGCGGCTCTCTTCCAAAAAGGCCTTGTCCACCTCTTCCAGGGGGAAGGCCATCGCCTGACAGCCGGGCACGCTGCACGCGCCGCGGCAGATGGCCTGGGCCATCCTGCGGGTGGTGCCGCCCCGGGAATAATATAACACTGCAAT
The DNA here is from genome assembly GCA_904398325.1 of Candidatus Neoruminococcus faecicola. GTDB lineage: Bacteria > Bacillota > Clostridia > Oscillospirales > Ruminococcaceae > Neoruminococcus > Neoruminococcus faecicola. The sequence goes on from CAJFPC010000058.1 coordinate 16,543, forward strand.
TTTCATCGCTCATCCTCTTTTCTGCGGTTGGGGCGCAGGGAAACCTCGCCCGCATTCACCGTTTTGATGCGGCCCGCCCCGTCCCGCACGATCAGGGCGGCGTCATCATCCAAATCCAGGATGGTGACCTCCTCCTCCCTGCCGGGGGAAATGAGCCGGGCCCGCTGCCCCAGCACGCACAGCCGCTGCCGGTACTGCTCCAGCAGCGGCTGCTGCTCAAAGGGCTCGCCGGTCAGCGCCTCCAGCCGGGCCAGCAGCCCTGCGGCAAACCGGGGGCCGTCCACCTCCACCCCCGCCTCGCTCAGGCAGGAGCCCGCCACCTGGCGCAGGGGCTCGGGCAGATCCTCCCGGCGGCCCCACAAATCGACCCCGATGCCCACGATCAGGTATTCCAGCCGGCCGGATTCCATTTCCACCGCCGCCTCGGTGAGGATGCCGCAGATTTTGCGTTCTCCCAAAAGCAGGTCGTTGACCCATTTGATCTGCGGGCAGACGCCCCAGGCTTCCAGCGCCTGGGCCACCGCTACCGCCGCCGCCACGGTGAAAAGCGCCGCCCTGCCCGCCTCAAGCCGAGGGCGCAGCAGCACGCTCAGATAAAGCCCCTCCCCCGCCGGGGAGTAAAACTCCCGCTGCATGCGGCCGCGGCCGGCAGTCTGGCAGCGGGCGATCACCGCCGTCCCATCCGGCAGGGCAGAGGCATGCTCCTTCAAATACCGGTTGGTGGAATCCACCTGTTCCAGCACGATCAAATTCCGGCCCAGCTGCCGGGTGTTCAGCAGGGGCGCGATCAGCCCCTCGGTCAGCACCCGGCCGGGGTGCTCCAGCCGGTAGCCGCTGCGGGGCCTGGCCTCCACGGCCCAACCCTCCCGCCGCAGCTGGTCGATCACCTTCCACACGGCGGCGCGGGTCACCCCCAGCCGCCGGCAGAGCTCCTCCCCCGAAACCGGGCCCTTTGCCCCGGCCAGCAGGGTGAGGATGGTTTCCTTTGCAGATTCGTTCATAGCTTCTCCTAATTATGGCCGTTAAACTCTTCCATGGTGGCGCTGCCCGCCTGGGAGATGCCCTCCCGCCGCAGCACCAGCTTCACCGTCGCCGCCAGGATCTTCACATCGCCCCAGAAGGTCACATGCCGGGCGTATGCCACGTCATAGCGGAACTTTTCCCCCCAGCTGAGGGCATTGCGGCCCTTCACCTGGGCAAGGCCGGTCAGGCCGGGGCGCACGTCGTGGCGGCGGCGCTGCTCCTCGCTGTAGCGGGGCAGATACCGCGGCAGCAGCGGCCGGGGCCCCACCAGGCTCATCTGCCCGAGCAGGATATTCCAGAATTCCGGCAGCTCATCCAGGCTGGTGCTGCGCAGCATCCGCCCAAAGGGGGGCAGCCTCGCTTCATCCGGCAGCAGATTGCCCGCCTCATCCCTGGCGTCGGTCATGGTGCGGAATTTATAGAGCTGGAAGGGCTTTTCCCGCCAGCCGGTGCGGGTCTGGCAGAAGATCACCGGCCGGCCCAGCTTCACCGCCACCAGCACCGCCACTGCCGCCATCACCGGCGACAAAAGCAGCAGCGCCGTCGCGCTGAGGGAAAAATCCAGCACCCGCTTGAAAACACGCTGATACATCTTCTTCCCGCCTTAAAACAGCCCCCGGATCAGCCGGATCACGCGCTCCTGCTGCTGAGGGGTCATCTTGGTGTCGCTGGGCAGGCAGACGCCCTTGGCAAAGAGCTCCTCGGCGGCGCTGCCCTCCCGGCGGGCGGTGACAAACTCGCAGCCCTGATAATAGGGCTGCAGGTGCATGGGCTTCCAGACATAGCGGGCTTCGATATTTTCCGCCGCCAGGGCCTCGATCACCTGGCCGGGGGCGATGCGGCCGCCCAGCTCCAGCACCGAAAGCCAGCAGTTGGGCTCCCCATAGGGCATGCGGCGCATCATGCGCACCCCGTCAATGCCGGCAAAGCCCGCCTCATAGCGCTCATAAATGGCCTGCTTCTGGCGGATGCGCTCCTCCAGCACCTCCATCTGGCCGCGGCCGATGGCGGCACAGATATTGCTCAGGCGGTAATTATACCCCAGCTGGCTGTGCTGGTACCAGGGGGCGGGATCCCGGGACTGGGTGGCCCAGAAGCGGGCGGTTTTGGCCGTCTCTTCGTCGTCGCAGAGCAGCATCCCCCCGCCGGAGGTGGTGATGATCTTGTTGCCGTTAAACGAGAGCGCCCGCAGCTGCCCGAAGCTGCCGCATTTTTTGCCGCGGTAGGTGCTGCCCAGCGCCTCGGCGGCATCCTCAATCACCGGGATGCCCCGGCCGGCGCAAAGGGCCAGGATCGGCTCCATATCCGCGGCCTGGCCGTAAAGATCCACCACGATCACCGCCTTGGGCTGCCAGCGCTTGAGGGCCAGCTCCAGCGCCTCGGGGGAAAGGTTGTAGCTGTCGGGGTCGCTGTCCAGAAAGACGGGCACCGCCCCCTCGTATTTGATGGGATTGCAGGAGGCGGCAAAGGTCAGGCTGGGGCAGAACACCACGTCCCCCGGGCCCACGCCCGCCGCCTTCACCGCCAGATGCAGCGCCGCCGTGCCGGAAGAGAGCGCCGCCCCATAGCCGGCGCCCACATAAGCGGCCACCTGGCGCTCCAGCTCGTCCACATGCTTGCCCAGCGGGGCGATCCAGTTGGTGTCAAACGCCTCCTGAAGATACGCCTGCTCGCCTCCCCCCATATGCGGGGACGCAAGATAAATTCTCTCTGCCATATCAGTGCCTCCTGCCCTGTGAAAAACTGCATTGCCCGGGAAAAACCGCCCCATCCCGGCCGGCGGCCCCGCCCGTACAGGGATTATTGTACCACATTCCGCGCCCGGGGCAAAGGTTTTTTAACCCGCCGCGGCAAAAAAGCCGCCCAGCGCGGGCGGCTGCTGCCGGCAGAGCCCCGGCCCGCACAGCAGAAAAGGATAGAAAAAGGCCCATGGAGCCCTTGCAAAGCTCCATGAGCCCAAAAAACAACCGCGGGTCAGTTCTGCTGGTTCTGTTTGGCCTGCTTGGCCTCCATGGCCAGGATGGCATCCTTGCGGGAGAGGTTGATGCGGCCCTGAGAGTCGATCTCGGTGACTTTGACCACCACTTCGTCGCCGACGGTGACCACGTCCTCCACCTTCTCCACCCGCTCTTTGGCCAGCTTGGAGATATGGACCAGCCCCTCCTTGCCGGGGGCGATCTCCACAAAAGCGCCGAAGTTCATCAGCCGGGTGACCTTGCCCTTATAGAAGGCGCCCACCTCGGGGTCCTTGGCGATGGTCTCGATCATCTGGATGGCGCGTCTGGCGTTGTCAATATCCACGGCGGAGACGAACACCTTGCCGCTGTCCTCAATATCCACCTTGACGTCGCACTCGGCACAGATGCGCTGGATGATCTTGCCGCCGGAACCGATGACCTCGCGGATCTTATCCGGGTCGATGGTGATGGTCAGCTGCTTGGGCGCGTATTTGGAAAGCTCCGGACGCGGCGCGGGCAGCGCCTTGAGCATCACCTCATCCAGGATGTGCACCCGGGCCTTGTAGGTGGTATCCAGCGCCTCTTTGATGATATCGCGGGTCAGGCCGTCAATCTTCAGATCCATCTGGATGGCGGTGATACCCTTGTGGGTGCCGGCCACCTTGAAGTCCATATCGCCGAAGAAATCCTCCACGCCCTGGATGTCGATCATGGTCATCCAGCGCTCGCCCTCGGTGATAAGGCCGCAGGAAATGCCGGCCACCGGCGCCTTGATGGGCACGCCGGCATCCATCAGCGCCAGGGTGGAGCCGCATACGGAGCCCTGGGAGGTGGAGCCGTTGGAGGAAAGCACCTCCGACACCACGCGGATGGAATAGGGGAACTCCTCCACCGAAGGGATCACCGGCAGCAGCGCACGCTCCGCCAGGGCGCCGTGGCCGATCTCGCGGCGGCCGGGGCCGCGGCTGGGGCGGGTCTCCCCCACCGAGAAGGAGGGGAAATTATACTGATGCATATAGCGCTTGGTGGTCTGGTTGTCGATGCCGTCCAGCAGCTGGGCCTCCTTGATGGTGCCCAGCGTGGCGATGGAGAGCACCTGGGTCTGGCCGCGGGTGAAGAGCCCGGAGCCGTGCACCCGGGGCAGCAGGCCCACTTCAGCGGCCAGGGGGCGCATCTGATCCAGACGGCGGCCGTCCACCCGCTTGCCTTCATCCAGCAGCCAGCGGCGGACGATGTATTTCTGCAGTTTGTAGAGGGCCTCGTCGATGATGGCCTCCTGCTCGGGATAGACCTCGTCGAACTTCTCGTGCACCGCGGTCACGATAGGGGCCAGGCGCTCCTCCCGGATATTCTTGTCGTCGGTATCCAGGGCGTATTTGACCTGCTCCTCGGCAAAATCCTTGATGGCGTCAAACAGCTCCTGGGGCACTTCCTTGGATTCAAAGGGGAATTTCTCCTTGCCGATCTCCTTCTGCACGCCGAGGATAAACTCCACCAGCTTTTTGCCTTCCTCAAAACCGGCCATGATGGCGTCCAGCATAATGTCGTTGGGGATCTCCTTGGCGCCCGCCTCGATCATGCAGACCTTCTCACGGGTGGCGACCACCGTCAGGTCCAGAAGGCTCTGGGCGCGCTGGGCCTCGGTGGGGTTGAGGACGATCTGGCCGTCCACATAGCCCACGTTGACGCCGGCGATGGGGCCGTTCCAGGGGATATCGGAAATGGCCAGCGCAAAAGAGGTGCCCGCCATGCCCGCAATCTCGGGGGAGTAGTCCTGATCCACCGAGAGGACCGTCATCACCACCGCCACGTCGTTGCGCATATCCTTGGGGAACAAGGGGCGGATGGGGCGGTCTACCAGGCGGGAGGCCAGAATCGCCTTTTCGGAGGGGCGGCCCTCCCGCTTGAGGAAGGAGCCGGGGATTTTGCCCACGGAGTAGAGCTTCTCCTCAAAATCCACCGACAGCGGGAAGAAATCGATGCCCTCCCGCGGCTTCTGGGAAGCGGTGACGTTGACCAGCACGCAGGTGTCGCCGTACCGCACCAGGCAGGAAGCGTTGGAAAGCCCGCACATCTTGCCGGTCTCAAAGGAGATCTCCCGGCCGGCCAGCTGGGTCTTGAATACTCGGTATTGTTCAAACATCTTTGGTTTCCTCCTGTTCTCGTCTGCGGCGGGAAACCTCCCTTTAGCAATGAATCCGCCGTCCGCCTGGGCCGGGCGGCCGATTGACTGCTAAACAAGAGCCCGCCTGATTTTTGCCGATAAAACAAAAGAACACGCAAGAGCAGGGTGCCCTGCCCTTGGTGTTCCCTCCATGCTTACTTGCGCAGGCCCAGCTTGGCCACGATGGCACGATAGCGGTTGATATCCTTTTTCATCAGGTAGTTGAGCAGGTTGCGGCGGCGGCCGACCATCTTCAGCAGGCCGCGGCGGGAGTGATGGTCCTTCTTATGGACCTTCAGATGCTCGGTCAGGTCGTTGATGCGGCGGGTCAGCACCGCGATCTGCACCTCCGGGGAGCCGGTATCGTTCTCGTGCAGCTTGTTGGCTTCGATGACTGCGGTTTTCTCTTCTTTGAGCAGCATAATCAAATCACCTTTCTAAAAAATTTTCGCTACGCCCTGATCACAGCGGTGGGCGGGTGACGCCCTGACAACAGGCTTTTGCCCCACGGCCGAGGTTAGGGTCACAACTTTGGTTAGTATAACAGATTTCCGCCGGTTTGTAAAGCTTTTTTAACCGAGATACGGCTTCGCCAGCGCCCGCGCCTGGTCGGCGTTCCGGCAGATGGCCTCCCTTAAGGCCTCCAGGGAGGCAAAGCGCTCTTCCGCACGCAGGTATTCGATCAGGTGCACCGGCACCCGGCGGCCGTAAAGATCCTCGCAGAGATCCATGATATAGGTCTCGCTGGAGACGCAGTCGCTGCCCACCGTGGGCTTGACGCCGATGTTGGTCACGCTGGGGTAGCGGCGGCCATCCACCAGCACATAGGAGGCATAAACCCCGAATTTGGGCTGGATAAAATCCGCCGGGAACTTCTGGTTGATGGTGGGCAGCTGCAGCCGGCGGCCCAGCTGGCGGCCCCGCACCACCTCAAAATCATAGGAAAAGCAGTGCCCCAGCAGCAGATTGGCCCGGGCGATGTCCCCCTCCTCCACCAGGCGGCGGATCTGGGTGGAGCTGATGCGCTCCCCATCCTGCAAAACCGGCGAGACCACCTTCAGGCGGATATCCAGTTCCTCGCAGAAGCGGTGCATCTCCTTCACCGAGCAGGCGGCGCCCCGCCCGAAGCGGAAGTCATCCCCCACGCAGATGGCCCGGGCCTTGACCTTATCGTGCAGATAGCGCACAAACTGCCGGCCCTCCATCTCCTTAAACTGCTCAAATTCCGGGGAGTAAAGGTACTGCACCCCCAATTCCTCCAGGATGCGCTCCTTGGTGGAATCGGTCATCAGGTGGTAAAAATCCTTTTTGGCGCTGGGTGCCCCCCGGCCCACAATGGTGAAGGTGAACACCGCAGGTGCCAGGTCCCTCTGGGCCACCGCCGAAGCGATCACCGCCTGATGCCCCCGGTGAATCCCATCCAGGATGCCCAGCGCCACCGCGGTGGGCCCCGCCGGGCTATCCTGGCATGTCATGCGTTTGATCAAATCGATTACGTCCTCTCTGCAAACATCTTTCTGGGGTGAAGAAGGCCCTCCCCGGCATCCTGCCAGGCAATGCCGACAAAGCCTTTTTCATCCCACACCTGCACCAGGCCCTCCACCCCTGCAAGGCCGGTGCGGGCCGCCTCCAGCCGCACCCCGTTGCGGTAGAGCAAGCCGAGCTTCCCCTCCAGCCGGCAGAGCGGCAGGCCGGCAAAGGCGCTCTCCACCGGCAGCACCGCCTCCTGCAGGCGGCCGGCCTCCTTTAAGGCCTGCAGCGCCTCGATGGTGCGGCAATCCTCCACCCGCCAGCCGGCGGCCATGGTGCGCCGCAGGGCAGCCAGCGCGGCCCCGCAGCCCAGCCGCTGGCCCAGATCGTGGGCCAGGGTGCGCACATAGCTGCCCTTGGAGCAGTGCACCTGCAGCGTCAGGCGCTGCTGCTGCTCGCAAAAATCCGTCACATTCAGCGAATAAATCTCGATCGGGCGGGCCGGGCGCTCCACCTCCCTGCCCTCCCGGGCCAGGTCGTAGAGGCGGCGGCCGGCCACCTTGACGGCGGAATACATGGGCGGCGTCTGCAGCTGCGGGCCGAGAAACTGCGGCAGCACCGCCTCCACCTGGGCGCGGGCCAGCCGGCAGGGATTCTTCTGCAGCACCCGCCCGGTCACATCCTGGGTATCGGTGACCAGCCCCAGCTGCACCTCGGCCAGGTAGCTTTTATCCTGCGCCGGCAGCAGATCGCAGGCCTTGGTGGCCTGCCCCAGGAACACCGGCAGCACGCCGGTGGCCATGGGGTCCAATGTGCCGGCATGGCCTGCCCGCCGGGTGGCAAAAATCCCCCTGAGCTTGGCCACCACGTCAAAGGAGGTCCAGCCTGCCGGCTTATCCACCAGCACGATGCCGGTCACCGGGCACATCCTTTCAGCTCCTCCTCCGCCTGGGCGAGGATCTTCGCCTTGGCCTGCTCCAGCGGGCCGGAAAGGGTGCACCCCGCCGCCCGGGGATGCCCGCCGCCGCCCAGGGCCTGGCAGACCCGGGAGCAGTCGAAGGGCTCGGAGGAACGGGTGGAAACCCGCAGTGCCCCGCTGGGCTGCTGGCGGATGGTGATGCCGCACAGCACCCCCTCCGCCTGGCGGGTAAGGCCGGAGATGCCGTCCAGTTCGCCGTCGTCGGCGCCGGAGCGCTGCACCAGCTCCCAGGGCAGATAGAGCAGGGCGATCCTGCCCTCGCAGTAAAATTCCAGGTTATCCAGCGCGTACCGCTCCACCATCAGGCGGCCGCGGCTTTTGATATCGAACATCCGGCGGTTGATCTGCCAATGATGGGCCCCCGCCTCCAGCAGCGCTGCCGCCACCCGATGGGTCTGGGGGGTGACGTTGGCAAATTTGAAGCAGCCGGTGTCGGTGGCAAGGCCGGTATACAGCGCATCGGCGATCTTCTGCGTCATGGAAGCGCCCAGCGCCTCCACAAAAAAGCACATAAATTCACACACGGCGGCCGAAGCCGGGTCCACAAAGGAAATATGGGCGTAGCCGGTGTTGGAGACATGGTGGTCCAGGCACAGCTCGATCTTATCCGCATAGGATGCCAGCTTTTCCCCCAGCAGCTGGGTGTCGGCGATATCCACCGCGATGACATAGTCCTCTTCCATCTGCTGCGGCTCATAATCCTGATAGATCGCCTCATACCGCGGCGGGATCGGGTCGGAGCAGAGCACGTTGGCCCGGCGCCCCAGCTGCCGCAGGGCAAAACACAGCCCAAAGGCGGCGCCGAGGGTATCCCCATCCGGGTTGCGGTGGCACAGGATGGTGAAATTCTGGTGCTCCAGCACGATTTTTGCAATGTTGGTCAGCTCATGCTGTCGGCTGTAATTCAATTGGAATCCCCCTTCTCCTCCCGATGCAGGTCGCCGATGATCTTGGCGATCCTGGCACTTTCGGAAATGGAATCGTCCGCCACAAAGCTGAACTGGGGCGACCGGCGCATTTTCACCCGGGCGGCGATTTCCCGCCGGATGTAGCCGGCGGCGCTTTCCAGCCCCTTGACCGCCTCCTTGGCGCTCTCCATCCCATCCAGGGAGCTGACATACACCTTGCAGTGGGAAAGATCGTTGGTCAGCTCCACCTTGACAATGCTGATGAGTCCGCTGATCCGCGGGTCCTTCAGCTGGCGCATCACGTCGCACAGCTCCCGGCGGACATCCTCCGTCAAACGGCTAATCTTCACCTGAGGCATATTCTCTCCTCCTTTGGCACAAGCCGGGGGTTATTCCCGGTATTCCTCCACCAGGTAGGCTTCAAAGACGTCGCCTTCCTTGATATCGTTAAACTTCACCAGGCTGATGCCGCACTCATAGCCGCTGGCGACTTCCTTGACATCGTCCTTGAAGCGCTTGAGGCTGCTCAGCTCGTCGTCGGCGATGATGATGCCGTCCCGCACCACGCGGATCTTGGCGCCGCGGGTGATCTTGCCCTCCAGCACATAGCAGCCGGCCACGGCGCCCACGTTGGAGATGCGGTACACCTGCCGCACCTCGCAGCGGCCCAGATCCACATCCCGGTATTTGGGGGCCAGCATGCCCTTGAGGGCGGCCTGCACATCCTCGATGGCATCGTAGATCACGCGGTAGAGGCGCAGCTCCACCCCGTCGCGCTCGGCGTTCTGCTTGGCCACCGGGTCGGGGCGCACGTTGAAGCCGATGATAATGGCGTTGGAGGCGGCGGCCAGCATGACGTCGCTTTCGCTGATGGCGCCCACCGCCCCGTGGATGACCCGCACCCGCACCTCGTCGTTGGAAAGCTTCTCCAGCGACTGCTTGACGGCCTCCACCGAGCCCTGCACATCGCCCTTGACGATGATGGGCAGCTCTTTCATCTCGCCCTGCTCGATCTGGGAGAACAGGTTATCCAGCGTCACCTTCTGATAGGATTTGAAGACCTCTTCCTTGGCCTCGTGGCGGCGTTTTTCCACCAGCTCCTTGGCCAGGCGCTCATCCTCTACGGCGTTGAACACGTCGCCGGCGCTGGGCACCTCCGACAGGCCGGTGATCTCCACCGGGGTGGAGGGGCCTGCCGCCTCGATGCGCTCGCCCTTGTCGTTGGTCATCACCCGCACATGCCCCAGGGCGGTGCCGGCAATGATCACATCCCCGGAATGGAGGGTGCCGTTCTGCACCAGCTGGGTGGCCACCGGGCCGCGGCCGCGGTCCAGCTTGGCCTCGATGACGGTGCCCCTGGCCAGGCGGTCGGGGTTGGCCTTCAGCTCCTTGACATCCGCCACCAGCAGGATCATCTCCAGCAGCTGGCCGATGTTCTGCCCCGTTTTGGCGGAGATGGGCACGCAGATCACGTCGCCGCCCCACTCCTCGGGGACCAGCTCGTATTCCGTCAGCTCCTGCATCACCTTGTCGGGGTTGGCTTCCGGCTTATCCATCTTGTTGATGGCGACAATAATCGGCACTTCAGCGGCTTTGGCGTGGTTGATGGCCTCCACCGTCTGGGGCATGATGCCGTCATCCGCAGCCACCACCAGCACGGCGATATCCGTCACCTGGGCGCCGCGGGCGCGCATGGAGGTAAAGGCCGCATGGCCCGGCGTATCCAGGAAGGTGATCGGCCGGCCGTCCACCTCCACCTGATAGGCGCCGATATGCTGGGTGATGCCGCCGGCCTCGCCGGTGGTCACATTGGTGTGGCGGATGGCGTCCAGCAGGGAGGTTTTGCCGTGGTCCACGTGGCCCATGACCACCACCACCGGGCAGCGGGGCTGCAGGTTCTCGTCCTTATCCTCCGTCTCGTCGAAGAGGCGCTCCTCAATGGTGACCACCACTTCTTTTTCCACCTTGGCGCCGATCTCCATGGCCACCAGGGCGGCGGTGTCATAGTCGATGATCTGCCCGGCGGCAGCCATGACCCCCAGGCCCATCAGCCGCTTGACCACCTCGGCGGTCTGGATTTTTAAGCGGCTGGCCAGCTCGCTGACCGAGATCTCCTCCGGCAGGGTGATTTCCAGCTTCTGGCGGCGCTGGCGCTCCAGTTCCAGGCGGCGCATTTTTTCCGCCTCCTGCTCCTTGCGGGAAAGCACCGGCTTGCCCCGGCGCTGGGCAGAGCGCTGGTTGATCTTCTGCTTCTTGGGGCCGGCATCCCGGCGGGTGTAGTTGCCCGGGGCGATCTGCTCATAGCGCTCGTTGTATTTATCCAGGTTCACCTGCGCGGCGCGCATATCCACCCGCACCGTCTGGCCCTTGGGCGCAATTTTGCCGCCATCCTCCTGGCGGGGGCGCTCCTGCTGGGCGGGACGGGCTTCCTGCTGGGGCTTTCTGGGCCCGGGGCGCTGGGGCTGCTTCTGGGGTTCGGCCTCCTGCCGCTCGCTCTTTGCGGCTTTGGGCGCAGGCTGGGCAGCCGGCTTTTCCGCGCGGTGCTGCGTCTTGGCAGCCTCTTTTCTGGCCTGTTTTTTCGCTTCCCCTTCTGCGAAATAAGCGTCCAGGCTTTCCACCTGGCTGTTCTGGGTATAAGTCTCAAAAATGACGCTCAGCTCCTGGGGAGTGAGGGCCGTCATGTGTTTTTTCTGATCGTCGAAATACTGGCCCAGCAGATCCACCACGTCCTTGCTGGGGATCTTCAGATCCTTGGCCACCTCATGTACCCGATATTTCTCCATCATATCTGCATTACCTCCTTGTCATCGCCTATGCTGCCTGCCACCAGTTTGGCCAGGTCCGGCCCGGTCACTGCCAGGATGCCGGTGCGCCGGCCCAGCAGCTGTTCCAGCTGCTCCATAGTGGCGGGCAGCCGCCGCACAGGGACGCCTGCCGCCTGGGCCGCCTCGGCCGCTTTCCGGCCGCTTTTTTCCGAAAGATCCGCCGCCAGCACCACCAGATGTGCCTGGCCGACAGCGATGGCCCGCCCCACGGCGTCCGCGCCCCAAACCAGGCGCCCCGCCCGCCGGCAGAGCCCCAGGCTGCCCATCAGCCGGTCCGTCATGCCTTCAGCTCCTCTTCCAGGCGGTCAAACACTTCCGCCGGTATTTCACAGGCCAAAGCCCGCTGCAGCCGGCCGGCCTTCCTGGCCTTGGCCAGGCACTGGGCGTCGCGGCACAGATAAGCGCCCCGCCCGGATTTCTTCCCGGTCAGGTCCACCGAGATTTCCCCCTCCGGGCTTCTGACGATCCTCACCAGTTCCTTTTTCGGCTTATGCTCGTTGCATCCGGCGCACATGCGCACGGGAACCTTCTTTTCCGGCATGGCAGCTTCTCCTCCTTTGCCCGGCGTCAGGCTTTATTCTTCCCCATAAAAACCGCTCTCGGGGCGGATATCGATTTTCCATCCGGTCAGCTTGGCGGCCAGGCGGGCGTTCTGGCCCTTGTTGCCGATGGCCAGCGACAGCTGATGGTCCGGCACAGTGACGCGGCAGACACGGTTTTCCGCATCTTCGATCTCCACGCTCACCACGTCGGAGGGGGAGAGGGCCGCGGCGATAAACTCCTCCGGCACCTCGGAATATTTGACCACGTCGATCTTCTCGCCGCCCAATTCCTCCACAATGCCGGAAACGCGGGAGCCCTTGGGGCCGATGCAGGCGCCCACGGCGTCCACATTCTCATCCCGGCTGTAGACCGCCAGCTTGGTGCGGCTGCCCGCCTCGCGGGAGATGGCCTTGATCTCCACCACGCCGTCGTAAATTTCCGGCACCTGCATCTCAAACAAGCGCTTGACCAGGCCGGGGTGTGTGCGGGAGATCATGATGCGGGGGCCTTTTTCCCCGCTGACCACATCCACCACATAGACCTTGATGCGCTCGCCGTCGCGCAGCACCTCGCCGGGCACCTGCTCCGACTTGGGCAGCACCGCCTCGGAGCGGCCGATTTCCAGCGTGACGCCGCCCCGCTTGGGGTCGGTGCGCAGCACGGTGGCGGTGACGATATCGTTCTGGCGGGACTGATACTCCGCCAGCAGCTGGTCGCGCTCCGCCTCGCGGATGCCCTGACGGATCACATGCTTGGCCGCCTGGGCCGCAATGCGCCCAAAATCGTGGGTCTCCAGCGGGATCTCAATGATATCCCCGTCTACCGCGTCGGGCTTGTATTCCCGGGCCTTTTCCAGGGTGAGCTCCGCGGCGGGGTTTTCCACATCCTTCCGGGCCATTTTGCGCACCGCCACATAAAAGGTGCCGGCATCCGGGTCGATGTTCACCACGTTGCTGTCCTCCAGGCCGCCGGCGTCGCGCTTGACCGCGATCAGGATGGCGTTGCGGATTTTTTCCACCAAATACTCCATGGGGATGCCTTTTTCCTTTTCCAGCATCCGCAGCGCCTCAAAGAATTCGTTGGTCATCACTCTTCTCCTCCATCTTCATAGTCGTCATACAGTCTGATATACACCGTCTCCCCTTTGGGGAAGGTCCGTTCGCTCCCGTCGGGGAAGCCCAGGCGCGCGGCGCCGCCCTCATAGGCCAGCAGCTGCCCGAGAAACTCCCGCTGCCCCTCCACCGGGCGGATGGTTTTAACCTCCACCAGAGCGCCCAGATAGCGCTCGAAGTGCCAGTCCCGGGTGAGCTGGCGCTCCACCCCGGGGGAGGATACTTCCAGGCAGTAGCTCTGGTCGATGGGGTCCGCCTCGTCCAGCAGCTTATCCACCCGGCGGCTGAAATTCTCGCAGTCGTCGATGGTCACCCCGCCGTCCTTGTCGATAAAATAGCGCAGGTACCAGATGGTGCCCTCCTTCTCAAAGCGCACATCCCAGAGCTCCAGCCCCAGCTCCTGCAGCACCGGCTGGGCCAGCCGCTGGCAGATCTCCACGGTGTTCCCTTTTGTTTTGGCCACGCTGAAAGTCCCCCTTCTGCAAAAGTCTCCATATATAAGCAAAAGAGCGGGTGGCCCCACTCTTTTACAATCGAACAATCTTCTTTTATAAAATATAGCACAGTTTCTGCCATTTGACAAGGGGCAATTGCGAAAAAATCCCCCTCATTCCTCCATCTGGCGGCCCAAAAAGGCTGCGGCGGCCTGGATGAGCTTCGCCTGGGCGTCATCGGCGGCCGAGGCGTCCTCCGGCGCCACAAACAGGATGGAGCCGCACACATCCCCGGCGGCGATGATGGGGTACTGCACCAGGGCGTACCGGTCCACCCCCTCCACCGGCTGCAGGCTGCCGCCCGGCGCCAGCAGGAAGGGCTGGCGCTTTTCCATATACTCCTCCAGCGTGGGGGAGACCCGCCGCTCCAGCAGCTCCTTTTTGGGGATGCCGGCCGCGCAGATCACATGGTCCCGGTCGCAGACCACCACCGGCACCCCGGCGGTTTTGCAGAGCACCTCCGCCAGGTCCCCCGCAAACTGGCTGAGCTCCCCCATGGGGGAATACTTCTTGAAGATCACTTCCCCGTCGTTATCGGTGAAAATTTCCAGGGGGTCGCCTTCCCGGATCCGCATGGTACGTCTGATTTCCTTGGGTATGACAACGCGGCCCAGATCGTCGATCCGCCGCACAATGCCTGTGGCTTTCATCCTATTCCTCCTGCCTGCGTTTTGATGGATCCCGCCTTGCGGCTTATTTTCTGGGATTTCACCCATATTCTTTCCGTCCGGGGAAAAATTTATACTCTCCCGCAGGCTTTCGGTGCCAATTTTCTCAAAGAAATGATGCCAGAGCAGCAAAAAAGCGGCATCCCGCCGCTTTCTGACCGATCTGTTTTCAATGCCGCAGCCGGACGTCCCCTTTTATAGGGAGGGCTTCCCCGGCCTGGTCTTTTCCCCGCGCAGGCGGCGCAGCAGCCCTTGGGGGATGAGCCCCACCAACAGCGGCTTTGCCGCATACAAAGCGCCCAGCGGCATCAGCCCCAGCTCCCCGAAGCCCCGCCAGCGCACCTGGGCTTCCTCCCAGCGGCGGCGCCAGGTCCGCCGGCGCAGGGCAGCCGGGTCCTCCCGGTAGGCGTAAAGCTTTTCCGGCAGGTTGCAGCCCCGCCAGCCGGCGGCATACAGCCGCATAAACAGGTCATAATCCTCCGCCAGGCGTGTGATGGCGTCCGCCCGGTAGCCGCCCAGCCCGCAGAGCACCTGCCGGCGCATCAGGATGGTGGGATGCATAAACTGGCTGCCGAAGAGGAAATCCCGCTTCTCGGGGTATTCCTTGGGCCGACGCTCCCCCCAGACGCCGCCGTCGTCAAACAGGTCCGCCTGGCAGCCCACCAGGGCGAATTGCGGGTGGCTGTCCAAAAAAGCCGCCTGCCGGGCCAGCCGCTCGGGATAGCTGACGTCGTCCGCGTCCATGCGGGCGATATATTCGCCCGAGGCGGCATCCAGGCAGCGGTTGAGGGCCGCGGCCAGGCCGTGATTGCCCTGGCTGGGCAGCAGGATGGTGCGCGCCTCTTCCCCCTTGGAATAGGCCCGCAGCAGCTCGGAGGTGTGGTCGGTGGAGCCGTCGTCGCAGATGATAAACTCAAAATCCCGGCAGGACTGCGCGTAAACAGACTGCATCGCCGCCTGCAGCACCTCGGGCCGGGGGGTGTTGTACACCCCCATGAGGATTGAAATTTTCGGCATCAGGCTCCCTCCCCGCGGCTGCGGGCAAGCAGCCAGTCCCTGTTTTCCAGAATTTGACGGTACAGCACCCGGCTGTCAAAAAGCTCCTCCACCTGCTGGCGGCCCCGCTGGGCCAGCCGCCGGCAGAGGGCTCTATCCAGATACAGCCGCTCCATGGCGGCGCACAAGGCGGCCGCATGGCGGGGCGGCACCATCAGGCCGGTGCTGCCCTCCTCCACCGCGTCGGCCAGCCCGGGGATATCCGTGACGATCACCGGCACCTCCATGGCTTTGGCCTCCAGCGGGGCGGTGGCAAACCCCTCCCGGTAGCTGGGCAGCACCAGCGCATCCATGGCGGCGTAAAACTCCTCCGGGGCGCGCTGCATCCCGCAGAAAACCACCTGCTCCGACTGCATCGCCCACTGCAGGCGGCGCTTGTCGATGCCCTCCAGGTTTTCCTTAGGGCCCACCAGCAATAAATACACATCGCTGTGGCGGCTGGCCAGGCTCTCAAAAGCAGCCAGCAGCTCGTTGATCCCCTTATCCCGGTTGATACGCCCCATAAAGCCGTAGACAAACCCCTCTATGCCGTAGGTTTCCCGGATTTTGCGGCGCCAGGCTTCTTTCTTTTGCAAATCAAAGCGGCCGAGATCCACCCCGCAGGAGCTGCCGGCCCCCACGACCCGCCCTTTATCGGCGGGATAAAGCTTTTCCGCCAGGGCGAATTCCAGGTTGCGGGGCCCGTCCGGCTGCACATCGGTGGAAAGGGCGCAGGTGATCTTTTCCACCCCTTTGAAGATCCGGCGCCGAGGGCCGGCAAAACCCGTATACACCATCCCCCACTGGAAATATAAGCGCACCGGCACCTTGGCCAGCCGTGCGGCAATAGCCGCGCAGAAGGCGGCGTTGGGGGTGCTGTACTGCACCAGGTCAAACCGCTCCTGGACAAAAAAAGCCGCCAGCTCCCGGATGGTGGCCATGAGGCCGAAGGGGCTGGTCATGCCCCGGGCGATAGAGATGCCGTGGTAATGCAGCTCCTCCGGCAGCGAAGCGGCAAAGGCCTCGTCCCGGGCGCAGCAGAGGGTCACATCGTAACCATGCCCCGCTAGAAAGCGCGCCGGCCCCACCACAAACGCCTGCAGGCTGGAGGAAACCGTGGTGACAATGCAGATTTTTTTCAAAGGGAATCAACACTCCTTTTCGATTGCAGTGCCAGCCGGGCCAGCTGTTCGGCCAGCGGCCCGTTCAGGCTGCCGGAAGAAAGGCGCCAGGCCCAGTTCCCCTCCGGCTGGCCGGGGGTGTTCATCCGGCGGGCGCCGGGCAGAAAATCCTGCAGGGGAAAAACCGCATACCGCGCCTGGGAGGCTGCCACCGCGGCGATCAGATCCGCCGCATCCGCCGGGCCTCCGGCGCCCACCAGGCTCCCCAGCCGGCAGCGCCCCTTTTCCCCCAGGGCCGCCAGCCAATCCGCCAGGGTGGGGTTATCATGGGTACCGGTGCAGGCAATGGCCTCCTCCGGATAATGGGCCGGGCAGTAGCGGGGGTTTTCCTCCCCGGCGGGCGACAGGGCAAACTGCGCCACCCGGGTGGATAAAAACCCGCACCGCGCCCGCAGGCGCTCCACCCGCGGGGTGAGGCTGCCCAGATCCTCGGCGATGAAATCCCCGGGGGCAAACTGCTCCAGCGCCAGCCGGAAAAGCCCCTCCCCCAGGCCCTCGCACCACTGCCCGGCGGCGGCTTCCCCGCCCGCCGGGATGGCATAGAAGGTCTCGTAGCCGATAAAATGATCCAGCCGGATCTTATCATACAGCGCAAAGCCCCGCCGGATGCGCGCCAGATGCCAGCGGTAGCCGTCATCCTCCGCCCGGTCCCAGCGGTAGAGGGGATTGTTCCACACCTGGCCGGCGGCGGCATATTCATCCGGCGGCGCACCGGCCACCCGGGCCATACGGCCCGACCGGTCCAGCCAGAACAGCTCCGGATGGGCCCACACGTCGCTGCTGTGATAGGCGGGATAGATGGGCAGGTCGCCCACCAGCTTGACGCCCCGGGCGGCGGCATATGCCCGCAGGCGGCGCCACTGCCCTTCCAACAGGTATTGCAGCAGCAGACGGCCCTCCACCGCCTGGGAGTGCTCCGCGGCGAAACGGTGCAGGGCGTCCTCCTGCCGGCGGGCGAGCGGCTCCGGCCAGTCCGTCCAGGCGGCGCCGGGGTACCGGCTGGAAATCGCTCCAAAGAGGGCATACTCCGCCGCCCAGGGGTTGGCCGCAGCATAATCCAGCACCGCCCGGCGGTATTTTGCCAGACCGCGGCGGATCAAGGCCGGATAAATCTGCGCCCGGTTCCGGCGCAGGGCGGGATAGTCGACGTCCCCCTCCCCCAGACGGCAGCCGGCCAGCTCCCCGGGGGTCAAAAGCCCCTCGCCGGCCAGCGCCTCCAGATCCAGAAACAAGGGGTCCAGCGCAAAAAAGCTCCCCGGCTGGTAGGGGCAGCCGTTGGCCGCCGCAGGGGAAAGGGGCAGCATCTGCCAGAGGCTCTGCCCCGCCGCCGACAGAAAATCCACAAAGCGGCGCGCCTCCCGCCCGAAGGAGCCGACGCCATAGGGGGAGGGCAGGCAGGTGATATGCAGCAGGATGCCGCTCCTTCTCATTTCAATCCCCCCTTGCCGGATCTGGTCATTCTTCGCCGGTGCCGTCCAGCAGCTTGGAGGATTCCCCCTCCGGCAGGGCGGAAACCTCCCGCAGCCGCCGCTGGATCTGCCGGGTGCGCACCCCTACCAGTTTATCCAACTCGCTGCCCGCCTGTTCCAGGCGCTGCTGGGCGGCGTTGAGCACGCTCTCGAACTTGTCGAACTCCGTCTTGACCGCGCCCAGCACGGTCCACACCTCGCTGGAGCGCTTCTGGATCGCCAGCGTCTTAAAGCCCATCTGCAGGCTGTTGAGCAGCGCCGCCATAGTGGTGGGGCCGGCGATGTTCACCCGGTAGCTGCGCTGTAATTCCTCCACCAGGCCGCGGCGCACCACCTCGGCATACAGCCCCTCCACCGGCAGGAACATGATGGCAAAATCGGTGGTAGCGGGCGGATCGATGTATTTGGTGCTGATATCCTTGGCAAAATCCTTCACCCGGCGCTCCAGCACCTTGCCGGCGGCAGCCACCTGCTCGGCATCCCCGGCGTCATAAGCCTCCATCAGCTGGGTGTAGGCATCCGCCGGGAACTTGGCGTCGATGGGCAGATAGACACAGGTTTCCCCGTCTCCGGGCAGCTTGACGGCATATTCCACAAAGTTGCCGCTGCCCTTTTTGGTGATGATATTGGCCTCATACTGCTCGGGGGAGAGGATCTCCTCCAAAATCGCCCCCAGCTGGATCTCCCCCAGGATGCCCCGGGTCTTGACGTTGGAGAGCACCTTTTTGAGATCCCCCACCCCGGCGGCCAGGGACTGCATCTCGCCCAGGCCCTTGTAGACCTGCTCCAGCCGCTCGCTGACCAGCTTGAAGGATTGGCCGATGCGGTCCTCCAGCGTTTTTTGCAGCTTTTCGTCCACCGTGGCGCGCATTTCATCCAGCTTTTTGCCGTTTTCATCCTGCAGGCGGGCCAGGCGGTTTTCCACCGTGGTGCGGATATGCTCCAGCTTCTGCTCCGACTGCAGGCTGTTTTTCAAGAGCTGCTCGCTGATATCCCCCAGTGAGTCGCGCACCGTTTTTTCCAGCGCCTGCTGGCGCAGGTTCAGCTGCTCCGAGAGCTGCCGCAGCCGCTCATTCTGCCCCTGGGAGAGCTTTTCCTGGCTTTGCAGCATCATCTCGCTCATGCTCCTGGCGTTCTGCTGGGAGATTCCCAGCATATCCTGGCGGTTCTGGCGGCTTTCCTGGGCCAGATCCTCCCGCAGTTTTTCCAGCAGGGCGGCATCGAGCTTTCTGCGGCCCAGCAGCACTGCCGCCAGCAGGGCCGCCTGCATCGCCAGCACCAGAAAGAGCAAAAGTTCAGTCATGATTTCAGTTCCTCCTAAAGCAAAGGGCTTATAAATACCGCTGGGCCAGCAGCCACACGGCAAAAAACAGCGCAAGCTGCAGCCCCAGAATCACCGGCACCCCAAGGAAAAATTTCGGCTTGCGGATTTTGTGCCGGAATAAGAGCATCCCGATCAGCGCCCCCACGCTGCCGCCCACGGCAGCCAGCAAAAGGAGCCTGTCCTCCCGGGCGCGGCGCGCCCCGCGGATAGCCGCCAGCTTATCCGCCCCATAGGCGATCAGGGTCACCAGATTCATCACGCAAAGATAGCAGAGGGCGTATAAAACCCCGTCCATCCCGGCGCCTCCTTCCCTCCACGCAAGATGTCACGCCGCCGGCTCTTCTTCCGCCGGGGCAGGGGCTTCCTCCTCAGAGGAAGAAAGGGAGGGGATGGTGCCCACAATGCCGTCTACAAACCAGTCGAACCGGGCCAGCTCCCCGGCGGTCATAGTCTCGCCCTCCCCCAGGCGCAGCTTGCCCTGGTTGTCATAGAGGGGGCCGGAGAAAATCTCCAGCGTGCCGGCAGCCAGCGCCTCCTGGGCGGTCTGGAGCTGCTCTGCGGTGCCCTCGGCGCAGTTGGCGGAAAGGGCGTCCAGCGCCACCAGCCCCTCGGCAAGGCCGCCCTCATACCGGGCGGAGGTCCAGCTGCCGTCGATGATGCGCTGCACCTGCCCGGTCAGATAGCCGCTGAAATCCCACACCGGCGCGGTGAGGTAGGCATCCGCCGCGGCCTCAGCCCCCGAAACGCCGGAGCCCACCGCCCAGGCGCCCCGCTGCGCCGCGGCCTGCTGCGCAGCGGTGCTGCCCAGCTCCTGCCCCAGCACGTCACAGCCGCGGTCCAGCAGCTCCAGCGCCGCGGAACGCTCCAGATCGGGGTCGTACCATGCGCCGGTCCAGATCAGCTCCACCGTGGCCTCCGGGTTGGCCGCCTGCACGCCCAGGGCAAAGGCGTTGGCCAGCAGGATATTCCGATAGCTGGGGGCATAGGCCAGATAGCCGATGCGGCCGGTCTGGGTCTTCAGCCCCGCCGCCATGCCGGCCAGATACTCCGGCTCCTGCATCCTGCCGGAAAAAGGCGCCAGATTCTCCCCCACCGTGCTGCCGTCCAGCTGCAGAAACACCACCTCGGGATATTCCCCGGCGGCCGCTTCGATCCAGGGCTCCAGCTGCCCGCTGCCCGCCACAATCACCTGGCAGCCGCCCTGGGTCAGGGTGCGCACCGCTTCGGCGCAGCTTTCCTGCGAGGCGGTATGCTCCGCCGTCTGGGTGGTGACGCCCAGCTGGGCTTCCAGCGCCTGGCGGCCGGCATCCAGCGCGGCGGTCAGGCTGTCCTCCTCCGGCGAGCCGAAATACACAAAGCCCACCTGCAGCTGCCCGGCCGCAATGGGGCCGAACACAGTGGTGCCCGCCTGCGGCTCCTCCGGCTCGGTGTCGGAAACGCCGGCCTGCGGCTGCGAGGAGCTTTCCTGCTCACGCCGGTCGGTTTGGCAGCCGGCAAGGGCTGTCAGGCACAGCCCGGCGGCCAGTGCCCATGCGAGTATCTTTTTCATAGCAGTCCTCCTGTATTTTTTGAGGCGGGTTTTCCCGGGTGGGGCCCGGGGCCGCCCCTTCTTTTACAAATTTAACGAAAGCGGATGCTCCCCGGCGCCATCTCATCGATAATAGCCAAGGATTCGATGCGCCTGCCCTCGGCCCGCAGCCGGTCGCCCCCGCCCTGGAAGCCCTTCTCGATGACGATGCCCGCCCCCACGGCCTCGGCCCCGGCCTGCCGGACCAGGTCAAACAGCGCCGTCAGCGCCTTGCCGTTGGCGAGGAAATCATCCAGGATCAGCACCCGGTCCTGCCGGTGCAAAAATTTGCGGGAAACATACACCTCGCTGGTGGTCTGATGGGTGAAGGAATACACCTGCGAGACGTAAAGCTCCCCGTCCACATTGAGGGAACGCCCCTTTTTGGCAAACAGCACCGGCACCCCGAAATACTGAGCGGCCAGGCAGGCAATGCCGATGCCGGAGGCCTCGATGGTGAGGATCTTGGTGATCCCCTCCCCGCCGAACAGGCGGTAAAACTCCCGCCCGATCTCGCAGCACAGGCCGATGTCAATCTGATGGTTTAAAAAGCTGTCCACCTTCAGCACGCCGCCCGCCCGGACAGCGCCCTCGGCCAGAATCCGCTCCTTCAGGCGTTCCATGCCGTTCCCCCCTTTGTTGTGGCTGTAACAAAAATATTCTAGCGAAAAAAGGGGCAAAATGCAAGGTGTGCGGCGGCTTTTCCCGCCCGGCCGCCCAGGCGGATTGACATGCCCTTCCCCCGGGCGATATAATAAAGGCTGAAATCCCGCCGGGAATCCCCGCGGGAAAACCGCTTTGACTAAATCAGGTGAAATACAATGAAATTATACGTCGTCATCCCCTGTTATCAGGAAGAAGAAGTCCTGCCGGAAACCGCCCGGCGCATGAAGGAAAAAATGGCCTCCCTGGCCGGGCGCGGGCTCATCTCGCCGGAAAGCCGCGTGGTCTTTGTCAACGACGGCAGCCGGGACGCCACCTGGCGCATCATCACCGAGCTGTGCGAACAGGACCCTTTGTTTGAGGGCATCAGCCTCAGCCGCAACCGCGGCCATCAGAACGCCCTGCTGGCCGGCCTGATGACGGTGAAGGAAAAAGCCGACGCCGTCATCAGCATGGACGCCGACCTGCAGGATGACATCAACGCCATGGATGAGATGGTGCAGAAATACCACGAGGGCTGCGACATCGTCTATGGGGTGCGCTCCCAGCGCAAAACGGACAGCTTCTTCAAGCGCTTCACCGCCGAGGGCTTTTACCGGCTGGTGAACCTTTTGGGCGGCGAGGTGGTCTTCAACCACGCCGACTACCGCCTCATGAGCCGCCGCGCCCTGGAGGGCCTCGCCCAGTTTAAGGAGGTCAACCTCTTTCTGCGGGGCATCATCCCCATGATCGGCTACCGCACCGACGTGGTCTACTACGAACGGCACGAGCGCTTTGCCGGCCAATCCAAATACCCGCTAAAAAAGATGCTCGCCTTCGCCTTTGAGGGCATCACCTCGCTGAGCGTGCGGCCCATCCGGCTGATCTTTCTGCTGGGGGTGCTTTTGTTCCTCGTCAGCATTGGGATGCTCCTGTACACCCTCTTCCAGCATTTCACCGGCAACACGGTAGCCGGCTGGTCCAGCCTGGTGATCTCCATCTGGGCTATCGGCGGGCTGGAGCTGCTGGCCATCGGCATTGTGGGGGAATATATCGGCAAGGTGTATCTGGAAACCAAGCACCGCCCGCCTTTCCTCATCGCGGAATACCGCCGGAGCGACGCCCCGCAGAAAGAAACGCCCCCCAAAGCATAACCGGAACGCAAAAAAGAAGGAGCCGTGGGCTCCTTCTTTTTTTTACAGGATCAGGCAGATCAGGCCCGCGCAGCCCTCATTGATCATCCGCTCGATGGTCTCCTGCAGCTTCAGGCGCGCCTCCGCCGGCATGCGGTAAAGCTTGTTGTGCAGCCCCTCGTTGACCAGCTCGTGCAGGCTTTTGCCGAAAATGTTGGATTCCCAGATCTTGGCAGGGTTCTCCTCAAACTCCTTGAGCAGGTAGAGGACCAATTCCTCCGACTGCTTTTCGCTGCCCACAATGGGCGAAACCTCGGTGGTGATATCCGCCCGCATCATGTGGATGGAAGGCGCCGAGGCCCGCAGGCGCACCCCATAGCGGCCGCCCTGCTTGACAATCTCCGGCTCATCCAGGGTCAATTCCTCCAGCCCGGGCATCACAATGCCATAGCCGGTGGCCTCCACCTCCTCCAGGGCACCCCGCACCTTGTCATATTTGGCCTTGACCTGCGCCAGCTCGCTTAGGCATGGCATCAGCTGGGATTCATCCTCGATGGCAAGGCCGGTGGTCTCGCCCAGGATCTTGTAAAAGAGCTTTTGATCCACCGTCAGATCCACCTTGGCGCTGCCGGTGCCGGCGTCCACCTGCCGCAGAAAGCTGCCGGAGATCTGCTCGCAGTCGGCCAGGCGGCTGCACAGCTGCGGAACCTGCCGCAGTTTGGTGCAGCCCTCCCCCGCTTCCAGCAGGGCGCCAAATACCGCCTGCCGCAGCCAGTGCCCCTGCGGCAGCGAGAGGATCCACTGGGGCAGGTTGACCTGTACTTCCTGCAGCGGGAACTGGGAGAGCACCTGCCCTAAAATGCTGCGGATATCCGCCTCCTCCAGCTCCAGGCAGTTGACCGCCTGCACCGGCACGCCGTAGCGCTCCTCCAGCTCCGCCCGCAGCGCCTGGGCCGGGGCGCTCTGGGGCTGGCGGCAGTTGAGCAGCACGGCGAAGGGTTTATCCAGCTCCCCCAGCTCCCGGATGACCCGTTCCTCCGCCTCCTGGTATTCCTCCCGGGGGATGTCGCTGATGCTGCCGTCGGTGGTGACCACCAGCCCGATGGTGGAATGCTCCGCAATCACCTTGCGGGTGCCGATTTCCGCCGCCGCCGGGAAGGGGACCTGCTCCTGATACCAGGGGGTATTCACCATACGGGGCTGGTCGTTTTCGATATAGCCCATGGCGCTGGGCACCACATAGCCCACGCAGTCGATGAGCCGCACATTGAGGCTGACAGCGTCATCCAGCTGGATGGTGACCGCGTCCTCCGGGATGAATTTCGGCTCGGTGGTCATAATGGTGCGCCCCGCCGAGGATTGGGGCAGCTCATCCTGCGCCCGCTGGCGGCGCCAGTCCCCCTCGATATGGGGCAGCACCAGTTTTTCCATAAACATTTTGATGAAGGAGGATTTACCCGTCCTCACCGGCCCCACGACCCCGATGTAAATATCCCCCTGGGTGCGTTTGGCGATATCCTGATAAATGCCGGTTTGCTCCACCTTACTATCTCCTTTCCGCTTGCGATCTTTTTGTGGTCATTTCACAATGGGGATTATGAGCAGCGTTTTCTGCCCCAGGGCCGGGACGGTGAGCTGGTTCTCCTCCACCACCGACTGCACCGGCGTCTGATAGCGCTTGGCGATCTCCCAGACCTCCTCCCCCGGGCAGGCATAATAGAGATACACCCGGCCCGCGGGCAGGTCGCGCTCTTTTTCGGTATCCAGCCGGATATCGCTGACCACCTGGTAGGTGCTGTTCTCATACACCGGGCCGGCAAGACGCACCTCGCAGCGCACCTCCGCCTCGCCGGTGGGCTGCATCGAGAAGGAGCTGGCGGTGATCCACGCCTCCGGCTCCGCCTGCAGCTGGCCGGCCGCTCCGGGCAGCACCAGCTCCCGGCATTCCTCGCTGCGGTCCGCCATGGTGAAACTGCCGTCCTCCTCCAGCCCGATGAGGGTGATGCCAAAGCGCAGCACCACCGAGAGGCCCTCCTCTGTCTGCTCGGCAGAAACCCCTCCCAGACGGCACCAGGCCTCCAGCACCTGGGCCATCTGGCTGGGCACCGGCACCACAAAGCGGCAGGTGCGGCTGCAATCCAGCTGGCTGACCAGGGAGGGCAGGGTGATCTGGGCGGTTTTTTCCTCGCTGGGATATAAGGTGGAAAAGCTGTCCTCCACCACCTGGGCCTCCTCCCGGCGGTGCACCCGGATCATGACGGAAATCACTCCATCCACCATCAGGCGGCCGCTTTCCCCCTCGCCGCCGGATTCCAGACGCACCTCGCTGCCCTGGGCAGAAAGATACACCTGGCACTCATCCTCCTCCGAGAGGCCCTCCAAGTCGATAATCTGGCTGAGGGGCAGCACAAAATCGGTGACGGCCAGTCCCCCTTCCCCCTGGGTGCGGTAAAGCACATGGCCGGCCAGCTCCCCCTTGAGCACCAGGCGGCTGCCCAGCACCTTCTGTTCGGTGAGCTGCGGGGTCAGCCGGTAGGCGATGATCTCCTCCGCCGGGGCCTTGCCGGGCTCCAGCTCCACCTCTTCCGCCAGGTCAAACTGGCGGAACGCGGTCATGGCCAGCTGGTTGGAAGGGATCACCCGGCATTTCAGCTGCAGCCCGCCGCCGCTGGCGCCGCCATCCAGGATGCTCTCCTGGGTCTGGCCGCGCACCAGGGCGCAGATCGTCACCGAGCTTTTCAGGTCCAGCCGGCGGGGGCTGACCGCCCGGCAGCCCAGATAGCTGCACCAGCTGCGGCAGTAGACCAGGGCGTTTTCGGGTGCGGATTTCATCTCGATCACCCGGGTATAGGGCAGTTTATATTCCACTTTTTTCAGTTGGTTCTGGTCGCTGCGGTAAAACACCGTCACCGCCAGCGTCCCCTCGGCCAGCAGCTTTTCCCCCTGCACGGCGGGGCATCTCAGGTAGCTTTCCGCCTGGCAGCACAGCACCCGCTGCACGTCGGGGCAATACTCCGGCAGGCTCACTTCGCATTCCACCGGCTGTTCCACACAGCCGTTGTACACGATCTGTGTCATGGTCAGATTCTGTTTTTGCAGATTGGCTTCCATCTTGCGACTCCTTTTCTCCGGCGGCAGAGTGATACCCTAACGGGCGCGCTTGTTCCCGCCTGCGGCGGAGGGCACCGGGCCTCCGGGCGGCGGGCCGGATCTGCAGGCGCCCCAGGGCCTGCCCGCAAATCTTCTAAAGCACTATATGAAGCCATCTTTCCCCTTAGACCAGCCCAAAAGAAAAAGGCCCCGGCGGGGCCCTGGTTTTCAGTCTTCTTTTTTCATGCGGAATACCATCCTGAGAATGCCGGAGAGAAACCTCGGCGCCTTGACCACCACGATTTTCATTGCGATCCCCCTTTCCGGATTGCTTTATTGTATCTTACGCCGGCAGGGCATTTTGGTGCCTTTGACAGCTGCCGGGCAAAAGAAAAGGGCCCGGGATTTCCGGGCCGCAGGCAATGCTGTATTATTCCTTGGGGCAGTAGGCGGTCATCACCAGGAGCACCCCGTCCCGCACCGAGATTTCCGCCGTGTCGGCGGCAAACTCATTGCTGATGCCCAGCGCATAGCTGTTGGTGAGGATGCGGTCCTCCAGGGGGTATTCCCCCCCGCGGATAAAGACCCCCGTGCACCGGTCGGACCAGGAGACCAGGGAAAAATTCCACCCCGGACGCCGCGGCAGCAGGATGCTGCCCTGGGTGAGGAAATAAACCCGCTGACGCCGGGCGCCGAACTCGCACCGGCAGCCCCGGCGGCAGAGCCAGGCCCCCAGCTGCAGGTTGCCCAGGGTGTGGTCCAGCCGGCCGCCCAGCACCCCGGTGAAATAAAATTCCCGGTACCCCAGCCCAAAGCCGTGCTTGGCGGCGCAGGTCAGGTCGGTATCGTCCTTATGGGGGTTAAAGCGCTCCGCCTCCACCGCCGCAGGCAGCTGCCCGGTGAAGGAGTCAAAATCCCCCACCAGATGGTCGGGCGCCAGCCCCTGCTGCCGGCAGTAGCGGTAGCCCCCGTCCGCCGCGATCAGATAATCCCCCTGGCGGCCGGCGGCGTCGTATTCAAAGCTTTCCGGGTCCGGGCTGGCCCCGAAGATCACACAGCGTTTCATTTCTGCTCCCACTCTTTATACTGTTTTGCCTCTTCATACATCAGGCGGTAATGGTCATAGCGGCTTTGAGCGATCTGCCCCTCCTGCACCGCCTGGCGCACCCGGCAGCCGGGCTCATCCAGATGGGCGCAGTCGAGAAAGCGGCACTGCCCCAGAAAGGGCTCAAACTCCCGGAAGCAGCCGGCCAGCTCCTCCTTTTTCAGCCGCGCGAAGCGCTCCATCTCCACCGCCGAGAAACCGGGCGTATCCGCCAGGAACCCCTCCCCAAAGGGATAAAGCTCCACATGACGGGTGGTGTGCCGGCCCCGGCCCAGCTTTTTGCTGGTTTCGCCGGTTTTAAGCGCCAGCGAGGGCTCCAGCAGGTTGAGCAGGCTGGATTTGCCCGCCCCCGAGTTGCCGCAGAAGGCGCTCACCCCCTGCCGCAGCAGCTCCCCCAGGGCCCCGGCCCCCTCGCCGGTCACACTGCTGGCGGGATAAACCGCAAACCCCGCCCGGCGGTAAACCTCCGCCAGCGGCTCGCCGCCGCCCAGATCCCATTTGGTGAGGGCGATCACCGGCTCGATGGATTGATGCTCCGCAATGGCGATCAGCCGGTCCAGCACCAGCAGGTTGGGGGCGGGGTCCCTCAGGCTCACCACCAGCACCAGCCGGTCCAGATTGGCCAGCGGCGGGCGGATGAGATAATTTTTCCGTTCGGCCAGGGCGGTCACATAGCCCTGATGGTCCGGCAGGGGCTGGATCTCGGCCAGATCCCCCACCACCGGGCGCACCTCCTCCTTGCGGAAGAGGCCCCTGGCCCGGCAGCGGTAGACCTGCCGGCCCACCGCCACATCATAAAACCCGCCGCTGGAGCAGATGATCCTGCCCCGGAGGGTGCCGCCCGTCACGCTTCCTCCCCGGAGGCGCCCTCCAGCTCAAACCCGGCGGAATAATCCGCGGTCAGGGAATGGGTGCCGCTGTCAAAATCCAGGGTGTACTCCTGATAAAGCTGGCTCTCGATATAAATCTGCACCTGGCTGGTGCCTTCCCCGTCGAAGGAGGGCTTCCAGATGCGCACGTCACTGGGGGTGAAAGTCTCGGCATGGACCGCCGTGCCGTCCTGATAGGCGGTGACGGTGACCGTCTCGTCAATGGTGCTGGGCAGCATCACATACAGTTGGATGCTGCGGATCTCCCGGTCGCCGGAGGAAACCTGCAGGTTCACCAGGCCCCCTTCTTCGATCATGGAGCCCTCCTGGGGATCCTGGGCGATGACGGTGCCCTCGTCGATATCCTCATCCATGGTATAGCTGATATTGCCCACATTCAGGCCGGCGGCCTCCAATTCTGCGCGGGCCTCTTCCAGATCCAGGTCCCGCACATCCGGCACCTCGGTATCCTTGGCCTGCGCCCCCAGGCTCACCGTCACGGTGACGGTGCTGCCGTAGGGGATCACCTGGTCCGCCTCCGGCTGGGTGGCGATCACCCGGCCCGCCGGCACCGACTCATGGTTCATTTCCACCGTTTCATAGCTGAGCCCCGCCTGGGTCAGGGTGTTGTAGGCGTCGGATTCCGTCTGGCCGATCACGTTGGGCATGGTCACCTGGCGGATGCCGTCGCTGACCTTCACCTCGATGGTGGAGCCCACCTTGGCGTTTTTGCCGGAGGTGGGGTTCTGGTCGTAGATGACGCCCTCCTCATATTCCTCGCTGTAGTCGTGCTCCACGATGGTGATGTTGAAATCCTTATATTCGTCGCTGCTCTTGACCAGGTCATATTCCAGCCCCACCAGATTGGGCAGGGGCACCTCCTCCACCTTGGCGAAGGGGTTGTTTAGATACACCATCAAAAAGATAAAGCCCATGGCCGCCACCACAAAGGCGGCGGTGATGCCCGCCAGGATGGGCAGCACCGGCAGGCGCTTTTCCTCCTCTTTTTCACGGCGGTGCTTTTTGCGCTTTTTGGAGCCGGTTTCCTCCGTATGATGTTTCATTTTGGCGTCCTGATATCCTTTCGTATCCATCGGCTCGGGGCCGCTCAGATATTGATACTCAAAATGGATGGAGGGGTTGCGCTTAAATTCGTCGATATCCCGCAGCATGGCCGCCGCCGACTGATAGCGCTTGCTGGCGTCCTTCTGCATGGCGCGCATGGTGATGTCCTCCAACCCCTCGGGGATGGAGGGGTTGATGGAGCGCGGGGTCCGGGGCGTGCTCTGGATCTGCTTGATGGCCACCGACACGGCGGTATCCGCCTCAAAAGGCAGCTGGCCGGTGAGCATCTCAAAGAGCATCACCCCCACCGAGTAGATATCCGCCCGCTGGTCGGTCGCGCCCCCCTGGGCCTGCTCGGGGCTGATATAATGCACCGAGCCGATGGCCTTGTCGGTGAGGGTCTTGATCTCGCTGCGGGCAAAGCGGGCGATGCCGAAATCCATGATCTTGATGGTTCCGTCGGCGAGCAGCATGATATTCTGCGGCTTGATATCCCGGTGGACAATGCCCTTGTCATGGGCGTGCTGCAGCCCCCGCAGGATCTGCACGGTGAAATAGACCGCTTCCTTCCAGCTGAGGACCTTCTCCTGGTCGATATACTCCTTGAGGGTGATGCCGTCGATGTACTCCATGACGATGTAATTGACCTTGCTGGTGAAGTTGACATCCAGCACCCGCACGATGTTGGGGTGCGAAAGCACGGCAATGGCCTTGGATTCGTTTTTAAACCGTCGCAAAAACTCCTCACTGCCCGCGAATTCCTCCCGCAGGATCTTGACCGCCACAATGGTGCCTTCCAGGCAGTCACGAGCTTTATAGACATTGGCCATGCCGCCGATCCCCACCAGTTCCAGGATCTCATAGCGGCCGTCCAGCTTCTTTTCCAGATATTGATCCATCTTTCGCCCTCCTTATTCCAGGCTGAGAAGAACGCCGGTGATATTATCCGCCCCGCCGTTTTCGTTGGCCTGCCTCATCAGCCGGCCAAGGTTTTTCTGGGCCGTCAGCTCCCGCAACTCCTCCTCCGAGAGCATGTTGTAAAGCCCGTCGCTGCAGAGCAGCAGGCTGTCGCCCGGCTCCAGCTCCGCTTCATCATAGTCCATCTCCACCTGGGGGGCCACCCCCACGGCGCGGGTGATATAGTGCCGCTTGGGATGGTCCTTGGCTTCTTCGGGGGTGATCTCGCCGTTTTCCAGCAGCATCTGCACCACCGTGTGGTCATGGGTCAGCTGTTTTAAGCCCTCCCGGCTGCCCAGATAGATGCGGCTGTCGCCCACGCTGGCAAAATGCGCCCGGCTGCCCACCATCACCGCTGCCACCAGCGTGGTGCCCATGCCCTTGAGGCGGGGGTCCCGCTGCGCCTCGGCCAGGATCTTGGCGTTGGCCGCGCTGACAGCGGATTGCAGCGCCGCCCGGACGCTTTTGGAGGCGATGCCCTCCACCAGGCTGCGGTCCAGCGCGGCCTTGACCATATTGACCGCCAGGTAGCTGGCCACATTGCCGCCGCTTTCGCCGCCCATGCCGTCGCACACGATCAGATAGGCCAGCTGGTCCGACAGGATGCGCCAGGCGAAGCTGTCCTGATTGGTGCTGCGGACCTTGCCGCGGCAGGTATCTGCTGAAACTTTATACATGCTCTGCCTCCTCCTGTTCCCGTTCCCTTCTCAGCTGCCCGCAGGCGGCGCTGATGTCACCGCCCAGCTCCCGGCGGATGGTGGCGTTGAGCCCCCGCTGCCGAAGCATCTGCTGGAACCGGAAAACGCTTTCCCGGCTGCCCCGGGCATAGGCCCGTTCCCGCACCGGGTTGACGGGGATGAGATTGATATGCGCCACCCAGCCGCCCAGCAGGCCCTGCAGCTCGTCGGCGTCCTCCCGCCCGTCGTTGACCCCGGCGATCAGCGCGTATTCAAAGGAAATGCGCCGCCCGGTCTTGGCGAAATACCGCTGGCAGGCCGCCATCAGCTCCCCGAGGGGATACTGCCGGTTGACCGGCATCAGGCGGCTGCGCTTCTCATCGTTGGAAGCGTGCAGCGAAATGGAAAGGGTGATCTGGCTTTTTTCCTCCGCCAGGCGGTCGATCATGGGCACAATGCCGCAGGTGGAAAGGGAGATGTGCCGCGCCCCCAGGTTCAGCCCCCCCGGATGGCTGACCAGCCGCAGGAACTTCATCACATTCTCGTAATTATCCAGCGGCTCGCCGATGCCCATCAGCACGATGCTGTCAATGCGCCGGCCGCTGTCCCGCTGGGCCTCGTAAACCTCCGAGAGCATCTCCCCCGGGCTTAAATTCCGCACCAGCCCCCCTAAGGTGGAGGCGCAGAAGGTGCAGCCCATCCGGCAGCCCACCTGGGTGGAAATGCAAAGGCTGCTGCCGTGGCGGTACTGCATGAGCACCGCTTCCACATGGTTGCCGTCCCAGAGGCGGAACAGGTACTTGACCGTGCCGTCCAGGCGGGAAACCTGCTTTCTCTCGATGGCCAGCGTCTCCACCCGGCAGCGCTCCTCCAGCTGCGCCCGCAGCTCTTTGGAAAGATTGGTCATCTCCCCGATGGAGGCCACCCTCTTCTGATGCAGCCAGCTAAATACCTGCCCCGCCCGGAAGGCGGGCTGCCCCAGCCCGGCCAGCAGGCCGGCCAGCTCCCCCTCTTCCAGCGAGCGCAAATCCGTTTTTTCCGTCATTTGATCTCCCTCACCCGTGATGTCACCGTGTCAGCTTCGCATAATAGAAGCCGTCGCTGTCCTCCTGCCCGGCGCCGCCCAGCAGGGTGCGCTCCTCCAGCAGGCGAAACTGCGGCTCCCCGGCCAAAAAGGCCTCTACCACCCGGTGGTTTTCCTCCGGCAGCAGGGTGCAGGTGCTGTAAAGCAGCACCCCGCCGGGGGCCAGGTAGCGGCCGGCGTTTGTCAAAATATCCAGCTGGATCTCCGGCAGGGCGGCCAGCTCCTCCCGGGGCTTATACTTGATCTCCGGCTTGCGGCGGATCACCCCAAGGCCGGAGCAGGGCACATCGCAGAGCACCCCGTCAAACTGCCCGAGGGATTCCTCCCAGGCCAGGGCGTCCTGCACCCGGGCGGACACCTGCTGCTCCAGCCCCAGGCGCCGGGCTCCCTCTGCAATGAGGGCCGCCCGCTGGGGATAGAGGTCGCAGCTGATCACCTGACCGCCGGTCATCTGCGCCAGGGTGAAGGCCTTGCCTCCCGGCGCGCCGCACAGGTCCAGGATGCGCCGGGGGCTGCCGGCCGCCAAGGCCGCCGCCGCCAGCTGGGAGGCCCGGTCCTGTACATGAAAGAGCCCCTGCCGGAAGGCCGCCAGCTTTTCCAGCGGGCCGGGGCGCTGCAGCAGCACCAGCCCCTCCGGGTTGCCCTGCGCCTCTGCCGGGACGCCCTCTTCTTCCAGGGCGGTACAAAGCTCCTGCGGCGTCACCCGGGCGGTGTTGGCCCGCACATACAGGGGCGCGCCCCCCAAAGACGCCTGCAAAAAGCCCTCCGCCGCCGCGGCGCCGTAGGTTTCTGCCAGCAGGGCGCACAGCCACGCCGGGCAGGAGTAGGCCACCTCCCAGCGGCGGGAAAGATCCCCCTGGACGGCAGGGATTTTGCCCCCCGCCCGCAAAAAGGCCCGCAGCACCCCATTGACAAAGCCCGCCGAGCGCCCGCAGCCCAGCTGCCGGCACAGGGTGACCGATTCATCCACCGCCGCCGATGGGGGGATGTGATCCAGATACAACAGCTGGTAGACGCCCAGCCGCAGGGCGGTGAGCACCCGCGGGGCGATTTTGCGCAGCTTCACGCTGGAAAAAGCGGCAATGCAGTGATCCAGCGTCAGCCTGCGCTCGGTGACGCCATAAACCAGCGCCCCCAGCAGCCGCCGCTCATAAGGCGGCAGCCGGTGGCGCCGGGCCAGCTGATCCACCAGCAGGTTGGAGTAGGCGCCCTGGCCTTCCATTTTCAGCAGTGCTTCGGCCGCAAGGGCGCGTGCAGATGTCATGATGTGATCCCCTTTACAGGCAGTTTAATTGCGATTGTTGCGGTTGCCGAATACCAGAATGAGCCGCAGCAGCTGGGCCACAGCGGTGAGCAGCGCCGCCACATAGGTCATGGCTGCGGCAGAAAGCACCTTGCGGGCCCCGGCCGCCTCACTGTCGTAGAGGATGCCCTTCTCCCGAATGGTGCGCATGGCCCGGGCGCTGGCGTCAAATTCCACCGGCAGCGTCACCAGCTGGAACAGCGCCACTGCCGAAAAGCCGACGATGCCGATGGTGACCAGCGGCTGGATGCTCATCACATAGCCGATGAGCACCAGCGGGATGGCGAGGGTGGAGCCGATGTTGGTGATGGGGATGATGGCCGCCCGCAGGCGCATGGGGCTGTAGTTTTGCTGGTACTGCACCGCATGGCCGCATTCGTGGGCCGCCACGCCGATGGCGGCGATGGAATCGGAGCCGTACACCCCGTCGGAAAGGCGGACCACCCTGCTCCTGGGGTCAAAATGATCGGTCAGCTGGCCGCTGATATGCTCCACCGGCACGTCGTAAAGGCCGTTGTCATCCAAAATCTGCCTCGCCACCTGGGCGCCGGTCAGCCCCCTGGCGGAATGCATCTGGCTGAATCTGCCATAAGTGCTTTTCACCTTCATCTGGGCATACATGGCAAACAGCAGCGCCGGCAGGATCAATACCAGATCCCAGACCGTAAAGCCGTAAAAATACACAACACCGCCCCCACTTCCAATTTTTTGGGATACTCACCGTCAGTATAGCCGATAGTTTTTAATGCGTTGTAAACATTTTGCCAATTTTTAGCCGTTTGCCCCGCAAAAAATCCTCCCCATTCATGCGTTTGGAGCCTTCCAGCTGCACCTCCAGCAGTTCCAGGGCACCCTCGCCGCAGCCGACGATCAGCCGCCGGTCATCCAGCAGCATGCCCGGCTGGCCGGAGAAACCCTCCGCCACCCTGGCTGCATGGATTTTCAGCCGCTTGCCGTCCAGCATGGTGAAGGCCCCCGGTGAAGGGGCCAGGCCCCGGATCAGGTTGTGGAGCTGCGCAGCGGGCTTTTCATAATCCAGCCGGCCCAGCTCCTTTTCCAGCATGGGCGCATAGGAGGAAAGGGCGTCCTCCTGCCGGGTGCGGGGGGCCTTGCCCTCCTCCACCAGCTTCAGGGTGATGGAAAGCACCTGCGCCCCCAGCTGTGCCAGACGCTCCTGCAGCTGGCCGGCCGTCTCCTCCGGGCCGATGGGGGTGGCCGCCGACAGGATCATGTCGCCGGTATCCAGGCCCTTTTCCATATACATGGTGGTGACGCCCGTCTCCTGTTCGCCGTTGATGACGCTCCACTGGATGGGGCCGGCGCCCCGGTATTTGGGCAGCAGCGAAGCGTGCACGTTGATGCAGCCCTTGGGCGGGATGGCCAGCACCTCCTCGGGCAGGATGCGCCCGTAGGCCACCACCACAATCACCTCGGGGGCCAGCTGGCGCAGCGCCTGCACCGCCCCCTCCTCCCGGAAGGACGCCGGCTGCCAGACGGGAATCCCTTCCCGCAGGGCCAGCTCTTTGACCGGCGGCGCCGCCAGATGATAGCCGCGGCCCTGGGGCTTATCCGGCTGGGTATAGACCCCCGCCACCTGGTGACCGTCGGCCAGAATGCGCTCAAGGCAGGGCACCGCAAACTGCGGAGTGCCCATAAATACGATTCTCACGCCATTTCCTCCAGTTCCTCAGGGCTGAGCATCCGGCTGACCTTATCCACAAACAGCACCCCGTTGAGGTGGTCCGTCTCATGGCAGAAGGCCCGGGCCATCAGCGGGCAGGTGCTCTGGCGCAGCTGCCACTGGCCGTGCCGGTCCTGATATTTGATCTTCACCTGGGTGGGGCGGGTCACCAGGCCGTACTGCCCGGGGAAGGAAAGGCAGCCCTCGCTGTCCTCCTCGGCGCCGCTGGTCTCCAGAATCTCCGGGTTCACCAGCTCCATGACGCCCTCGCCGATATCCACCACCACGACCCGGCGCAGCACCCCCACCTGCGGGGCGGCCAGGCCTACGCCCTGGGCCTTGTGCATGGTGTCGGCCATGTCGTCCAGAAGCTCCCACAGCCGCTGGTCGAATTTTTCCACCGGGCGGGATTTTTTGCGCAGAACCGGGTCGTCTTCCAATACAATCGTGCGGATAGCCATCTTATTGTTCCACCTTTCTGGTCAAAGCATGCCGTCAAAGCTGGTATCCACCTGGATGCCCACCTCCCGCCGGCGCCTGTCCTGATAAAATTCTTCCAGCAGGCGGCGCATCAGCTCGCGCATCTGTGGGGAGTTTTTGCATTTGACGATGAGTTTATACCGGTATTTCCCCGCGATTTTATACACGGCGGAGGGCGCGGGGCCCAGGATCCGCAGCGGCAGGCGGGGATATTCCTCCCCCGCCATGCGGGAAAAGCGGGCGCAGAAATCCTCTGCGGCCTGCGCTGTCTCCGCTTCGTCGGCGCCGGTGAAGCCCACGGCCCACATCCGGCAGTAGGGGGGATAAAGCCCCACCTTCCTCAAGGCGATCTCCTGGGAAAAAAAGCCCTCATAATCCTGTCGGGCGGCCAGCTCCAGCACCGGGTGCTGGGGGTTCATGGTCTGGATCACCGCCCGGCCCCGCAGCCCGCCCCGGCCGCTGCGGCCCACCACCTGGGTCAGCAGGCTGAAGGTGCGCTCATAGCTGCGGTAATCCCCGCTGTAAAGGGACTGGTCCGCGCCCAGCACCCCCACCAGCGTCACCGCCGGGAAATCCAGCCCCTTGGCCACCATCTGGGTGCCCACCAGGATGTCGTACTCCCGGTCGCCAAAGGCCTTGAGGAATCTGTCGTAGCTGTATTTTTCCAGGGTGGTGTCCATATCCATGCGCAGCACCCTCGCCTCGGGCAGGCGCTGGTGCAGCGCCTCTTCCACCTTCTGGGTGCCGGCGCCCCGGCAGCGGATCATCTGGCTGCCGCAGCTGGGGCAGCTGGCCGCCATGGGCTGGCTGTAGCCGCAGTAATGGCACATCAGCCGGCCGTTGGCGCTGTGATAGGTCAGCGTCACCGAGCAGTTGGGGCAGCGCACCGGCTCATGGCAGCTGGAGCACTGCACCGCCGTGAAAAAGCCCCGCCGGTTGAGCAGCAGGATGGACTGCTCCCCCCGCTGCAGGTTCTCATAAAGCCCCTCCGCCAGCCGGGGGGAAAAGAGCTCCTCCGGCAGCGAAAGGGACATATCCTCCAGATAAACGTCGGGCAGCAGCGCCCCGGCGTAGCGCTCCCCCAGGCGCACCAGCTCCAGCCGGCCCCGCCGGGCCTGGGCAAAGGTTTCCACCGAGGGGGTGGCGGAGGCCAGCAGCAGCAGGCCCTTCGCCCGCCGGCAGCGCCAGGCCGCCACCTCCCGGGCGTGGTAGCGCGGGGCGTTCTCGGATTTATAGCTGGCCTCCTGCTCCTCATCCAGCACGATCAGCCGCAGCCGCCGCACCGGGGCGAACACCGCGCTGCGGGTGCCGATGGCGATGGCGGCCTCGCCGGTGCGGATGCGCTTCCATTCGTCCAGCCGCTCCCCCAGGGAAAGGCCGGAGTGCAGCACCGCCACCCGGCTGCCAAACCGCCCCTTGAACAGCTGCACCAGCTGGGGGGTGAGGGAAATTTCCGGCACCAGCAGGATCACCCCGTCCCCCCGGGCGGCCGCCTCTTCGATCAGCTTTAAATACACCTGGGTCTTGCCCGAACCGGTGACCCCGTAAAGGAGGGCCTGCCCCCCGGTTTGGTACAGACGCTCCAGCCGGTCAAAGGCCTGCTGCTGGGCGCCCGTCAGCAGGACCGGCGCCGGGCAGGGGTCCGCCGGCACCTCATAGGGGGTGCGCAGCGACTCCTCCTCATAATAAAGCAGCATCCCCTTTTTGCGCATGCGGTCGGTGACCGCCCGGCTGGCCGGGGCGTAATAGCAAAGCTCCTTGAGGGAGGCCCGGGGGTTCTCGCGAAGAAAATCCACCACCGCCTGCTGGGCCTCGGTCAGCCGGGAAAAATCCCCTTCTGCCAGGCGCACCATGGTCACCTTTTCATCCAGCACCCGGCGGCGGGCCTCGCTTTCCCAGCAGAGGGCCCCCTCCTCCAATAGGGAGACAAGGCCGGGGGAGGCTTCGGTGAGGGAAAATTTCTCCGCCGCCTTCTCCCACAAGGCGCGGCCGCCCCGCTTTTTTAACCAGGCCAGCAGCGCTGCCTGGGCCTCGTCGGGGCTGGCGGCCGGCCGGCCGGTGAGGGCCAGGGCCTTTTGGATGCGCATGCCCGCCCCCGCCGGGATCAGCAGCCGCAGCCCGTCAAACCAGGTGCAGAAGTACTGCTCTTTGAGAAAGCGCAGCAGCTCCAGGCCCTCTTCGTCCAGGAGCGGCTCCTCCTCCAGCAGGGCAAGGATGGGCTTTAAGCGGTCAAAGTCGCTGCTGCCGCAGACCTCCACCACCAGGCCCACCCGGCCGGTCCTGCCGCCGGCAAAGGGCACCTGCACCCGGCAGCCGGGACGCACCCGGCCGGCCAGCTGGGGCGGGATCTCGTAATCATACAGCCGGTCAAAGCCGTAGGAGGCCTTTTCCACTGCAACCTTTGCCACCGCCATCCAGCCGGGTACCCCCTTTTTGTCAAAAAATAAATACTATTTGTAATTTAAAATCTAAATATTACCGAAGCATCCCGGCCGCCCGCCGCAGAATCTCCTCCGACAGGGCCAGCTTGCTCATTTTGGGCAGCTTTTCCACCCCGGAGGCGGTGAGCAGCGACGCCACGTTGGTCTCCCCGCCGAAGCCGGCGCCCTCTTCCGTCAGGCTGTTGGCCACGATCATGTCGGCGCCCTTTTTCTCCAGCTTGGCCCTGGCGTTGGCGATCAGGTCCTGGGTCTCCATGGCGAAGCCCACGATCACCTGCCCCGGCTGGCGGGCAGCGCAGGCCTCCGCCAGGATGTCGGGGTTCTTCACCAAATCCACCGTCAGGCCCCCCTCGCCCTTTTTGATCTTCTGATCAGCGACGCTGGCGGGGCGGAAATCCCCCACCGCCGCAGCCTTCACCAGAAGATCCGCCTGAGGCAGCGCCGCCAGCACGGCGGATTCCATCTCCCGGGCGCTGACCACCGGCACCATGCGCACGCCGTAGGGCGCCCGCAGTGCCGTGGGGCCGGAGATCAGGGTCACCTCCCGGGCGCCCAGGGCCAGGGCGGCCCGGGCCATCTCGTAGCCCATCCGCCCGGTGGAATGGTTGCTTACATACCGCACCGGGTCCAGCGCCTCCCGGGTGGGGCCGGCGGTGACCACCACCCGCCTGCCCGCCAACGGCTTTTGCACCGTCATGGCATAATAGGTGGCGTCCACCAGATCCTCCAGGTCGGCCAGGCGGCCGCGGCCCTCGTCGCCGCAGGCCAGCATGCCCACCCCTGGCTCCACAATCTGCACCCCGAACCCCCGCAGCGTCTCCAGGTTCCGCTGGGTGGCGGGATTGTCATACATGCCGGTGTTCATGGCCGGGGCCACCAGCTTGGGGCAGCGGGCCGCCAGCACGGTGGAGGAGAGCATGTCATCCGCAATGCCGGAGGCCATTTTGGCGATGATGTTGGCGGTGGCGGGCGCGATGACGAACACATCCCCCCGCTTGGCCAGCGCCACATGCTGCACATTCCACTGGAAGTTGCGGTCAAAGGTTTCCACGCTCACCTTGTGGCCGGTGAGCGTCTCAAAGGTGACCGGGCCGACAAACTCGCAGGCGCTTCTGGTCATGACCACATGCACATCCGCGCCCCGCTTCTGGTATTCCCGCACCAGCTCCGCCGCTTTGTAGACGGCGATGGAGCCGGTGACGCCCAGCACGATGGTTTTTCCCTCAAACATGCGCTTTGGCTCCTTTACAGGTTTTTCAGTGTTCCGGGTTGAGCCCCCGCTCCCGGGCAAAGGCTTCCACCGCCAGTTTTACCGGCTTCTCGTCCAGGGGGGTGTGGTTATCATCCGCCTCGATGGCGATTTCCCGGGCGCGCTTGGCCACCTCCACCACGAAGGTGTAGTAGCTCTCGTTTTTCTGGATCAGCTGGCTCATTGCAGGTCTAAGCATTCCTCATGCACCTCTTTCATAAAATTCTCATAAAATTTCGCCTGATGGGCGGCCGCCTCGGTCACGGCGGAAAGCTGCCGGCAGGCGTCCTCCAGGTCGTCGTTGACGATAATATAGTCATAATCCTTGGCGCAGGCGATCTCCTCCACCGCGGTTTTCAGCCGGCGGCGGATGCTCTCCTGCGAGTCGGTGCCCCGGCCGGTCAGGCGGCGGCGCAGCTCCGCAAAGGAGGGCGGCATCACAAAGATCAGCACCGCCTCGGGCATCAGGCGGCGCACCTGGAAGGCCCCCTGCACCTCGATTTTTAAAATCACGTTGCGCCCCGCCTTGAGCTCCTCCTCCACAAAGGCCCGCGGCGTGCCGTAATAGCTGCCGCCGTAGCGGGCGTATTCCAGCATCTGGCCGGCGGCGATCATCTGTTCAAACCGCCCCTCGGTGAGGAAGAAATAGTCCCTGCCGTCCACCTCGCCTTCCCGCATCGGGCGGGTGGTGGCGGAGATGGATTTGACCGTAGAGGGGTTTTCCCGCAGAAAAAGCTCCAGCACCGTATCCTTGCCCACGCCGGAGGGGCCGGAAAAAACAAACAAGACGCCTTTTGACGGGCTATTCATCCTCTTCCATCTCCTCATCCTCGTCCTCATCCACCAGGCGGTTGGCCACCGTCTCCGGCTGCACGGCAGAAAGGATCACATGGTCGGAATCGGTGATGATCACCGCGCGGGTGCGCCGGCCATAGGTGGCGTCCACCAGGGTGCCCTGGTCCCGGGCGTCCTGGATGATGCGCTTGATGGGGGCGGATTCAGGGCTGACAATGGCCACCAGCCGGTTGGCGGAGACCATATTCCCGAAGCCGATATTGATGAGTTTCATTGCGGTTCCTCCTTCTGGTTATTCGATATTCTGAATCTGTTCCCGGATCTTTTCAATCTCCGCCTTGAGGGCCACCACCACTTTGGCGATGGCCACATCCTGCGCCTTGGAGCCGATGGTG
Source organism: Candidatus Neoruminococcus faecicola (assembly GCA_904398325.1). Lineage (GTDB taxonomy): Bacteria > Bacillota > Clostridia > Oscillospirales > Ruminococcaceae > Neoruminococcus > Neoruminococcus faecicola. Next base: position 56,229 of record CAJFPC010000058.1, read on the forward strand.
TTGGCCTCCCGGTTCATCTCCTGCACCAAAAAGTCCAGCTTGCGCCCGGCGGGCTCCGGCCGGGCCAGGATGGCGCGGAACTGGGCCACGTGGCTCCTTAGGCGCACCGTCTCCTCATCCACGGCGGTTTTTTCGGCAAAGATGGCCGCCTCGGTGAGGATGCGGCTCTCGTCGATGGAGGAATCGGCAAGCACCTCGCTCAGCTTGCGGTAAAGGCGCTCCCGGTATTCCTGGGTGGTGCGGGGGCTCTGCTCCTCCACCTGGCCCACCAGCGCCTCGATGGTCTTAAGCCGGGCGGAAAGGTCTTCCTCCAGCTTGGCCCCCTCGGCCTGGCGCATGCCCAAAAACTGCCGGAGCGCCTCATCGGCCACCTGCCGCACCATCTGCCAGATTTTTTCTTCCTCCTCGCCGCCCTTCTCCAGCACAAACAGGTCGGGGATGCGCACCAGATGCGACAAGGCCAGATCATCCGACACCCCCAGCTCCTGCCCCAGCTGCCGCAGGGCGGTCACATAGCTCTCGGCCAGGCGGCGGTTGACCTGCACCTGCAGCGGGGCCTCCCCCGTGGCCTGGATGGTCACCGACGCCTCCAGCTTCCCGCGGGAAACGCTGCCCGCCAGGTGGTTTTTCAGCTTCTCCTCCAGGTAGCCGTAGGCCCGGGGCATCCGGGCGGAAAACTCATAATACCGGTGGTTGACCGCCTTAAGCTCCACGGCGATGTCCCAGCCCTCCACCAGCTGCTGCGCCCGGCCATAGCCGGTCATGCTTTTTATCATAGTCGCAAGCTCCTCACTGGGAAAACGAGGGAGGGCGCAGCTTGCGTTTTCTCCCTCGTTCTCTTATTTTCTTAAAAAATCGCATAGTTGCATAGTATAAGTTTACTATTGCCGGCTGGCGATGTCAAGGCAAAACGCCCCTTTTCTCCCGCCGGAGGGAAGAAATCCCCTCCCGCAAAAGAAGCAGGAGGTCCCCCCTCCTGCTTCTTTCTTAAGCGAGCACCCAGCTGCCGTCCTCCCGCTGCAGGAGAACGCGCTCGGTATAATCCGCCGGCTCCATGATGACCTGTGCCCGCCCCGGCAGGCTGTAAACCAGCTGGAGGGTGTCATAATCCCAGTCGGGCTGGCCCGGCACCATGCTGCCGGTATCCCCAAAGGGCTTAAAACCGGTGTTGAAAAAGAGCCCCTCCTCATACTGACGGAAGATCGGCCCCTCTGACCAATCCGGGTCGGTCAGCTGATAAGCGTAATCGCAGGAAACCACCAGATCGTCGTATACCTCCAGCAGGGCGGCGTTGATCTCCTCCACGCTCTGCCAGGGCAGGCCGGGCAGGGTCTGCTCATTGGCAGGGGCATACACCGCCGTGCCGTAAACCGGCACCGGCATCTCGCTGCCGTCCGGGACGGCGCCCTCTTCGGTGACCACATGCGCCACATAGTCCACCACCTCTTCCTCGTGGGTGGCAAGGCCGGTGACGTCCACCTGGGTGTAATCCCGGTTCAGCCAGGGATAAAAGGCTGCGTCGGCCGCATCCAGGCGTCTGAATTCCGCCACGATCTCCGCCTCGGTCAGGGTGTCCGGCTGCCAGCCGGGATCCGCCGGGCGCAGGGTGGCGAGGACCTCGTGAATCTCGTTGCGCAGCTGCCGCCGGCTCTTATCATCCCCCCGCTGGTCACAGTAAAAGGTCAGCAGGTAGATATAGTCCCCCTGGGGATAAAAATACCGCTGCAGCTCATAGGGCACCCCTTCCTTGGTGATCTGATCCAGGATGGTGTACTCCTCGGTGACATGAACAAAATCCTGCCCGCCGAACATCCGCTCTTCCCCCTGGGCCATCAGGTTCTGGCACCACTCGTCATCCGCGGGGCTGGCGGAGATTTCCACAAACTTTTCCCCTTCCCGGTCGATGCCATGGCCGCTGTTCTGCGTCCAGCTTTCCGGGGCGTAGAGGACGAGCGCTTTGCCGGTATCCTCCCCCGCCGGGGTCAGCACCAGCCGGGCCATGCCGCCGCTGGCAGCGCTTTCCGGGCCGGGAGAGGATGTCCCCGCAGGGGCGCTTGCCTCCCCTTCCGAAGAGGATGCGCTCTCCTGTGCCTGGGGAGAATCCTCCTGCACGATCACCTGGGTGGGGCCGTCGGCGCCGCCGATGATGCCGATGGTAGCGTCCTCCCCGCAGGCGCAGAGGCCGGCCGCCAGGGCCGCCGCCAGCACCAGGGCTATCGCTTGTTTTGCCTTCATGATGGTCTCCCTCCTTTGATGATTACTATACCACAAACGCCCCGAAAGAAAAAGGCGCCCGCAGGCGCCTTGCACGGTCTTTTTAAACGGGATGGACCTGATGCTCCCGGTCGGCATGCTTTGCGTCCACGCCGTATTTCTGATCCCGGCGGGCCTCAAAGAATTTGAGGGCCACAGCGCCGAACTGGGCATAGCTGAGCACATCCTCCTCCTGCTCCACCAGCTCGGCGGGCAGTTCGGCGCGCAGCTTGTCCAATTCCGGGGGGATCAGGTCGGCCGGGCGGCAGTCGATAGGCTCGGCGTCGCCGATGATCTTTTTGCGGAATTCGGGATCGATGGCCACCGGCGTGCGGCCGTATTCGCCCCGCACCAGCCCGCGGAATTCCTTGGTCACCTGCTTGTAGCGCTCGCCCAGAATCACGTTGAACACCGCCTGGGTGCCCACGATCTGGGAGGTGGGGGTCACCAGCGGCGGATATCCGGCATCCTGGCGCACCCGGGGCACCTCGCGCAGCACCTCCTCCAGCTGGCCGGCGCGGCCCGCCTGCTTGAGCTGGCTGACCAGGTTGGAAAGCATCCCCCCCGGCACCTGATAGAGCAGGGTGTTGGCGTCCACCCCCAGCACCTTGGGATCCAGCAGGCCGTTCTGCAGGTATTTTTCCCGCAGGGCGGCAAAATAGGCCCGGCACAATTCCAGCTTGCCCAGGTCGAGCCCGGTGTCATATCCGGTGCCCGCCAGGGTGGCCACCATGGTCTCGGTGGCCGGGTGGGAGGTGCCCATGGCCAGCGGGGACATGGCGGTATCCACCCCGTCCACCCCCGCCTCGATGGCCTTGAGCAGCGCCATGGAGGCCATGCCGGAGGTGTAATGGGTGTGCAGCTGGATGGGCACCTTCACCGTCTCTTTGAGGGCCCGCACCAGCTCATAAGCCACAAAGGGGGTGATGAGGCCGGCCATATCCTTGATACAGATGGAGTCGGCGCCCTCGTTTTCCAGCTCCTTGGCGTAGTTTACAAAATATTCCACATTGTGCACCGGGCTGATGGTATAGGAGATGGCCGCCTGCACATGGGCCTTTTCCCGCTTGCCGGCCGCAATGGCGCAGCGCAGGTTGCGCACGTCGTTGAGGGCGTCAAAAATGCGGATGATATCGATGCCGTTGGCCACCGATTTCTGCACGAAATACTCCACCACATCGTCGGCATAGTGGCGGTAGCCCAGCATGTTCTGCCCGCGGAAGAGCATCTGCAGCTTGGTGTTCGGCATGCCGGCGCGGATCTTGCGCAGCCGCTGCCAGGGGTCCTCCCCCAGAAAGCGCAGGCAGGCGTCAAAGGTGGCGCCGCCCCATACCTCGGCGGAGTAAAAGCCGCAGGCGTCCAGCAGCGGCAGGGCGGGCTCCATCTCCTCCATGGTCATGCGGGTGGCGATAAGGGACTGGTGCGCATCCCGCAGCACCGTTTCCGTGATATTCACCTTAGCCATAGGGATTCCCTCCTTTTCCCGGTCAGCCGATGACGGCCAGCAGGTCGTCGGAGTTGACCGTGTCGCCCTTTTTCACCCGCATCTCTTTGACGGTGCCGGCTGCCGGGGCCAGGATCTCGTTTTCCATCTTCATGGCCTCCAGGATCAGCAGCACATCGCCGGCGGCCACCTGGGCGCCGGGGGCGACCCGCACCTCCAGGATGTTGCCCGGCATGGGGGCTTTGATCTGGGTACCGGCGGCCGGGGCCGCGCTGGGGGCGGGGGCGCTCACCGGCGCGGGAGCAGGGGCGGC
>CAJFPC010000059.1 GCA_904398325.1 Candidatus Neoruminococcus faecicola
GAGGTAGAACCGGGTTTCGCCCGGGTCGCCCTGACGGCCGGCACGGCCGCGCAGCTGGTTGTCGATGCGGCGGGATTCGTGCCGCTCGGTGCCCAGGATCATTAAGCCGCCCAGCCGGCGCACCTCTTCCGCCTCGCCGGAGATGGCCTCTTTAAACTTCTTGTGGTATTCCTCAAAGCGGCGGCGCGCCTCCAGAATCGCCTCGTCGTCGGTGTCGCCGTGGCCGTCGGCTTCCACAATCAGGGCTTCGTCCATGCCCTCCTTGCGCAGCTGGTTTTTGGCCAGGAACTCCGCGTTGCCGCCCAGCATGATATCGGTGCCGCGGCCGGCCATGTTGGTGGCGATGGTCACGGCGCCCAGCTTGCCGGCCTGGGCGACGATCTCCGCTTCCTTGTCGTGGTATTTGGCGTTGAGCACCACATGGGGGATGCCCCGCTTTTTGAGCATGCCGGAGAGCAGCTCCGACTTCTCGATAGAGATGGTGCCCACCAGCACCGGCTGCTTTTTCCCGTGGCATTCCACGATTTTTTCGATGACGGCGTTAAACTTGCCGCGCTCGGTCTTGTAGATGGAATCCGGCCGGTCGATACGGGCGATGGGGCGGTTGGTGGGGATCTCGATGACGTCCATCTTGTAGATCTCCTGGAACTCGTCCGCCTCGGTGGCGGCGGTGCCCGTCATGCCGGAGAGCTTCTCATACATCCGGAAGAAATTCTGGAAGGTGATGGTGGCCAGCGTCTTGGATTCCCGGTTGACCTTGACGCCCTCCTTGGCCTCGATAGCCTGGTGCAGGCCCTCGTTGTAGCGGCGGCCCTGCATCATACGGCCGGTGAACTCATCCACGATGACGATTTCGCCGTCCTTGACCACATAGTCAATATCCCGGTGCATGATGCCGTGGGCGCGGATGGCCTGGTTGATGTGGTGCTGGATGGTGATGTTCTTGCCGTCCATCAGGTTATCCAGCTGGAAGAACTGCTCCGCCTTCTTGACGCCGGAGGGGGTCAGCGTGGCGGTCTTGGCCTTTTCATCCACAATATAGTCGCCTTCGATATCCTCGTTGAGGCTCTTGTTGTCCGTCTCCTTGATGCGGGTGCAGGTCAGGGTGCGGGCAAAGCGGTCGGCGATGGCGTACATGTCGGTGGATTTTTCCCCGGGGCCGGAGATGATCAGCGGCGTCCTGGCCTCGTCGATGAGGATGGAGTCCACCTCGTCCACGATGGCGTAGTAGAACTTGCGCTGCACCAGCTCCTCCTTGCGGACGACCATGTTGTCCCGCAGGTAGTCGAAGCCCAGCTCGTTGTTGGTGCAGTAGGTGATGTCCGCGTTGTAGGCGGCGCGCTTTTCTTCTTTATTCATGCCGTGGATGATGAGCCCCACCGAGAGGCCCAGGTAGCGGTACAGCTTGCCCATCCACTCCGAGTCGCGCTTGGCCAGATAGTCGTTGACGGTGACGATATGCACCCCGCGGCCGGTCAGGGCGTTGAGGTAGGCGGGCAGGGTGGCCACCAGGGTTTTGCCCTCGCCGGTCTTCATCTCGGCGATGCGGCCCTGATGCAGCACGATGCCGCCGATGATCTGCACCGGAAAATGCCGCATCCCCAGCACCCGGTCGCCGGCCTCCCGGCAGGTGGCAAAGGCGTCCGGCAGGATGTCGTCCAGCGTCTCGCCCTGCTCCAGGCGCGCCTTGAGCTTGGCGGTCATGCCGCGCAGCTCGGCGTCGGTTAATTTTTTATACTGTTCTTCCAGCGCCAGCACCCGGTCGGCAATGGGGGTGACCCTTTTGAGCTCCCGCTGGGAGTAGGTTCCGAATACTTTTTCAAACAGACCCATGTTTACACCTCGATTATTCCGGCAGGTCAAAACCACCTAATCATACAGACTCTATTTTAACTCGAACCCTCCGCCTTTGTCAAACGAAACCGCAGGGAAATTGCCGCATTTAACAGGGAAATTATAAACAAATTCTGAATTTTTCCTTCTCCGCCCGCCCCCGGTGCCAAAATCCCTAAAAGCGCTCGGGCAGCCGGAAGGCTTTTTTAGCATTTGGTAGAATTATCCCGCCCTGACTTGTGCAAAACGTCCGGGTCGATTATACTGGATTTAGGGAAAGCAAACTGTCATTTTTTTGTATTTTTCCGGCGGCAGGCCGGCTTTCGCAATAGAGGAGGATATCATGCAGGAAACCAACAACAAAATGGGAACCCAGCCGGTGGCCAGTCTGATTCTGACCATGTCGCTGCCGGCGATGTTTTCCATGCTCATCCAGTCCCTATATAATATTGTGGACAGCATCTTCGTGGCCCGCTACAGCGCGGACGCCTTTGCGGCGGTGTCGCTGGCCTTCCCCATCCAGACGCTGATGATCGCCGTCGGCGTGGGCACCGGCGTGGGCATCAACTCGCTGATCTCCCGGCGGCTGGGGGAACAGAATTACGACGAGGCCAACAGCGCCGCCACCCACGGCATTTTCCTGGCGGTGGTCAGCTGGGCGGTGTGCGCGGTGCTGGGGTTTTTCCTCAGCCGGCCGTTTTTCGCGCTGTTTTCCGCCCAAAACCCCGCCCTGATTGATCTGGGCGCCGCTTATACCCAGATTGTCACCGTCTTCAGTGCCGGTGTCTTTGTAGAGATCGCTATCGAAAAGACCCTGCAGGCCACCGGCAACATGATCTTCCCTATGCTGTTCCAGCTGACGGGCGCCATTGCCAACATCATCCTGGACCCCATCTTTATCTTCGGGCTGCTGCCGGGCATGGAGCCTATGGGCACTGCCGGTGCGGCGATTGCCACCGTTATCGGCCAGCTGCTGGCGCTGGTGTTTGCCCTGGCGGTGCTGTTCGGCAAAAAGCATGCGGTGCGTGTTTCCTTCCGCGGCTTTAAGCCCCGGGCCCGCATCATCAAGAATATCTACGCGGTGGGCTTCCCCTCCATTGTGATGCAGTCCATCACCTCGGTGCTCAATGTGGGGCTCAACGCCATCCTGATGGGCTTTTCCCAGGCGGCCATGTCGGTGCTGGGGGCTTATTATAAGCTGCAGTCCTTCGTGTTTATGCCGATTTTCGGCATCACCCACGGCACCATGCCGGTGATGGGCTACAACTACGGCGCGGGCAACCGGCAGCGCCTTGGCGAAGCGCTGCGGGTGGCCACCGGGTTTGCCATGGCCATCATGATTGTGGGCACCGCCCTGTTCTGGATCTTCCCCGAGCAGCTGCTGGGCTTCTTTGAGAGCACCCCCGAGATGGTCGCCATCGGCGTGCCGGCGCTGCGCATCATCAGCGTCAGCTTTGTGGTGGCCGCGGCGGATATCATGTTCTCGACCCTGTTCCAGGCCACCGGCATGGGCGTCTACAGCCTGGTGGTATCGGTGATGCGCCAGCTGGCCATCATCCTGCCGGCGGCGTGGATCTTCTCCCGCCTGTGGGGGCTGGGGGCGTTCTGGTTCGCCTTCCCTGTGTCGGAACTGGCGGCGCTGTGCGCCAGCTTTGCCTTTTACCAGAGGCTTAAGCGGGAAAAGCTGCAGTTTATGGCCCCCCGGCAGGAGCAGCCAAAGGCCGCCCCGTGACCGCTGTGAGGCAGGGAGTTTCATCTAATAAAAAAGCGTTTGCATCTCTTGAACTAGGGCCGCAAAACGGCTATAATCAGAGTGGCAGAATTCGCAAGGCAAGACTGTATTTGTAGAGAAAGGAGTACCGCAATGAGCTATTCTCAGGAAGTAGAGAAAATGTGCATCGTCGCCAAGGGCCCCAAGCACGGCCCGGCCCCCATCCCGGAAGAGGGCAAGTGGGTCAAGGCGACGCAGATCTCCGATATTTCCGGCCTTTCCCACGGGATCGGCTGGTGCGCCCCCCAGCAGGGCGCCTGCAAACTGACCATCAACGTCAAGGACGGCATTATCAAAGAGGCCCTGGTGGAGACCATCGGCTGCTCCGGCATGACCCATTCGGCGGCCATGGCGGGGGAGATCCTCATGGGCAAGACGCTCTTGGAGGCCCTCAACACCGACCTGGTGTGCGACGCCATCAACGTGGCCATGCGGGAGGTATTCAAGCAGCTGGTCTACGGCCGCAGCCAGACCGCCTTTTCCGAGGGCGGGCTGCCGGTGGGCGCCGGCCTGGAGGATCTGGGCAAGGGCCTGCGCAGCCAGGTGGGCACCATCTTCGCCACCGACGCCAAGGGCGTGCGCTATCTGGAGATGACCGAGGGCTATATCACCACCCTGGCGCTGGATGAAAACAACGAGGTCATCGGCTACCGCTTTATCAAGGTGGGCAAGATGCTGGAGGATATCCGCCGCGGCATCCGGCCCGGCGAAGCCTATGCCCGCAACATCGGCACCTACGGCCGGTATGAGGGCGCGGCCAAGTATATCGACCCGAGAGAAGAATGAGAGAAGGAGGGGACTGACATGGCACAGTTTGAAGGACAGGAAAGAAGAATGCCCAAAATCGAGGCCTGCCTGGGCGAGCACGGCTTCGACTCGCTGGAGGCCGCCCGGGACTACTGCCTGGAGCGCGGCATCAATGTGGAAGAAATTGTGCGGGGCGTGCAGCCCATCGCCTTTGACAATGCGGTCTGGGCCTATACCCTGGGCACCGCCCTGGCCCTGAAGGCGGGCTGCGCCAAGGCTGCCGACGCCGCCGAGGTGATCGGCCAGGGGCTGCAGGCGTTCTGCGTGCCCGGTTCGGTGGCGGAGCAGCGCAAGGTGGGCCTGGGCCACGGCAACCTGGGCGCCATGCTGCTGCGCAACGAGACCAAGTGCTTCTGCTTTTTGGCGGGGCACGAATCCTTTGCCGCGGCGGAGGGCGCCATCGGCATTGTGCGCACCGCCAACAAGGCCCGCAAGACCCCTCTGCGGGTGATCCTCAACGGCCTGGGCAAGGATGCGGCCTATATCATCTCCCGGGTCAACGGCTTCACCTATGTGGAGACGGAGTATGACTACGCCACCGGCCAGCTGCATGTTGTCAGCGAGCGGCCCTTCTCCGACGGGGAGCGCGCCGCGGTCAAGGTCTACGGCGCCGACGACGTGATGGAAGGCGTGGAGATCATGAAGCAGGAGAAGGTGGACGTCTCCATCACCGGCAACTCCACCAACCCCACCCGCTTCCAGCACCTGGTGGCCGGCACCTATAAGAAATGGTCCTGCGAGAACAACTTCAAATACTTCTCGGTGGCCTCCGGCGGCGGCACCGGCCGCACCCTGCATCCGGATAACATGGCGGCCGGCCCGGCCTCTTACGGCCTGACCGATTCCATGGGCCGCATGCACAGCGACGCGCAGTTTGCCGGTTCCTCCTCCGTGCCCGCCCATGTGGAAATGATGGGCCTCATCGGCATGGGCAACAACCCCATGGTGGGCGCCACTGTCGCCTGCGCCGTGGCGGTGGAGGAAGCCCTCAAAGCCGCCCCCAGCGAAAAATAAAATGCTGCCCGGCGGGGCATCCTGAAAAAGGGTGCCGGCGCGCAGACAGGAAAAAAGCAGCCGTCAGGCTGCTTTTTTTGGCGGCTTGGGCCGGAAAAAAACGAAAAAAGCCCGGCCCAAAGCCGGGAGAGGGCTTCCCCGCAGGGGTCACCTGCCGCTGACGGCGGTGGGGTCCTCCCCGTAAAAAATGAAGTCATCCACATCCCCGGCGACGGAAAACCAGGCCCCCAGCCGTTCCGGCTGCTGGGGACGGGGGGCTTCTTCCGGCTTTGTCTGTGGTGCCTGGATGGATTTTGTGATGGATTCCATGGTTTCGCCTTCTTTCCTGCTTGCCGGCCCGCGCCGGCGGGCCGGGGGTTTTCCTTTATTCTATGTCAAAAGGCCCGAAAACATGACTGCCCCGCGCCGGCAAAAAAACCAACTTGCCAAAAATCCCGCCGGAAGGTTGCTATTTTTGGGGGCGGACCGTATAATTTGAACAGGAATGCGGGCGTTTGCCCGACTGCGTTTGCGGGGGTTCCCGCATGTTAGGAGGCATCGGAATGGATCGATCGATCGAGAAGTTTTTCGCCGCCCTGCGGCATAAAAAGGTGGCCATGCTGGGCCTGGGGGTCAGCCATCTGGAATTGACGCTGCTGTTGCGCCGCAAGGGCATCGACGTCACCGCCTGCGACCGCCGCAGCCTGGAGGCGCTGGGCGACACCGGCCGCACCCTGGCTGAGGCGGGCGTCAGCCTGCGGCTGGGCGACGGCTATCTGGAGGGGCTGGAGCAGTTTGACGTGATCTTCCGCACCCCGGGGATGAATTTCCACATGGCGGCGCTGCAGCGGGCCATGGCGGCGGGCAGGGCGGTCACCAGCGAGATGGAGGTCTTTTTTGACCTGTGCCCCTGCCCGGTGATCGCGGTGACCGGGTCGGACGGCAAAACCACCACCACCACCCTGATCGCCGAAATGCTGAAGGCCCAGGGCCGCACCGTGCACCTGGGGGGCAATATCGGCCGGGCGCTGCTGCCCATCATTGAAGAAATCCGCCCGGAGGATGTGGCGGTGGTGGAGCTTTCCAGCTTTCAGCTGATCTCCATGCGCCAAAGCCCTCAGATCGCGGTGGTCACCAACGTGGCCCCCAATCATTTGGACGTCCACAAGGATATGGCGGAGTATATCGCTGCCAAGGAGAATATCCTCCTGCATCAGAACGCCTTTTCCCGCACGGTGCTCAACGCCGACAACGACATCACCCGCGCCATGGCGCAGCAGGTCCGCGGGGAGCTGCTCACCTTCTCCCGCCGGCAGCGCCCGGCCCGGGGCACCTTTCTGGATGAGGAGGGGCGGCTCTGCTTTGTGGATGGGGAGGCGTGCATCCCCCTGCTGCACCGCTCGGAAATCCGCATCCCCGGCATCCATAATGTGGAAAACTTCCTCGCCGCCATCGCGGCGGTCCACGGCCTGGTGGAGCCGGAGCAGATCCGCCGGGTGGCCCGGGAATTCGCCGGGGTGGAGCACCGCATCGAATTTGTCCGCGAGCTGGACGGGGTGCGCTGGTACAACGATTCCATCGCCACCAGCCCCACCCGCACCATGGCGGGGCTCAACTCCTTTTCGGAGAAGCTGATCGTCATCGCCGGCGGATATGACAAAAAAATCCCCTTCGAGCCGCTGGCGCCGGCCCTCATCCAGCGCACCAGGGCGGTGATCCTCACCGGGCCCACCGCCGGCAAGATCCGCGCCGCCGTGGAGCAGTGCGAGGGTTATACTCCCGGCTGCCCGGAGCTCATCGACGCCAAAGACCTGGCGGATGCCGTGGCCATCGCCCGGCGCATCGCCCGCCCCGGGGATGTGGTCAGCCTTTCCCCGGCCTGCGCCAGCTTTGACGCCTATCCCAACTTCGAGGCCCGCGGCCGCCACTTCAAACAGTTAGTAAAGGATCTGTGAACAGCATGAATGCAAAAGATTTGATGATGGAAATGAGTGCGCTCACCGCCGTCTCCGGCCGGGAGGAGGCGATGGCCCGCTATCTGGAGGAGAAGCTCGCCCCCCTGGGGCCGGTGGAGCGTCTGGCCAATCATTCGGTGGCCTGCCGCATCGCCCCCGTCCGGGAGGGCCGCCCCCACCTGATGCTGGACGCCCACCTGGACGAAATCGGCATGATGGTCACCTGTTTGGAGGAAGAGGGCTTTCTGCGGGTGGGGGCCTGCGGCGGCATCGACCGGCGGCTGCTCATGGCCAGCCAGGTGACGGTGCACGCCGCCGGGGGGGATTACTCCGGGGTGATCGCCAGCATCCCGCCCCATCTGCAGAAGGGGGAGGATGCCTCCCGGGTGCCGGAGATGGATGACATCCTGGTGGATGTGGGCTATACCGGCCAGCGCCTGCGGGAGCTCTTTGCCCCCGGCGACCTGGTGACCCTCGACCATAAGACGCTGCAGCTGCAAAACGGCCGTCTGGCTTCCAAGGCGCTGGATGACCGGGCGGGCTGCGCGGCGATCCTGCTGGCGGCAGAGCGCTTTGCCGCCCTGGCGCCGGATTACGGCGTGACGGCGGTGTTCAGCTCCATGGAGGAGCTGGGCAGCCAGGGCGCCCGCACCGCGGCCTATGCGGTGAACCCCACCCACGCGGTGACGGTGGATGTCTCCTTCGGGGTGGCGCCGGGCGTCAGCCGCCGGGAGGCCGGCGAGATCGGCGCCGGGCCGATGATCGGCATCAGCCCCATTCTGGACCACGCCCTCACCAGCCGGCTGATCGCCCTGGCCCAGCGGGAGGGCATCCCCTTCCAGCGGGAGGTGATGGCCGGCAACACCTCCACCAACGCGGATGTGATCGCCACCACCCGCGGCGGGGTGAAGACGGCGCTGGTCTCCATCCCTCAGCGGAACATGCACACCCCGGTGGAAGTGATGCTCCCCCAGGATGTGGAGGATACCGCCCGGCTTATCGCCCTGCTGGCAAAGGAGGAATTGGCATGAGGGAACTGTTGAGGGAACTGACCGCGCTGCCCGGCGTCTCCGGCCGGGAGGAGCAGGTGCGGGAGTTTATCATCCGCCAGATCGAGGGGCACTGCGCCTGGCAGGTGGATCCCCTGGGCAACCTGCTGGTGGAGAAAAAGGGCAGCCGGCCGGCGGCCCATCGGGTGCAGTTTTCCGCCCATATGGACGAGGTGGGCTTTCTGATCACCTACCTGGAGGAAGACGGCACCCTGCGCTTTGATGCGGTGGGCGGGGTGGATGCCCGCATCGCCGCCGGCAAGCCGGTGCTGGTGGGGCAGGCTCTTCTGCCCGGCGTCATCGGGGTAAAGCCTATCCACCTGCTCTCAAAGGAAGAGCGCGCCAAGGCCCCCCAGCTGGAGGATCTGGCCATCGATATCGGCTGCACCTCCCGGGCAGAGGCCGAGGCGTTGGTGCAGCCGGGGGAGCCGGTGGTCTTTTTGTCGGATTTCACCCCCTACGGCGAGGGCTTTCTCAAGGCCAAGGCGCTGGATGACCGGGCGGGCTGCGCGCTGCTCATCCGCATGATCCAGTCGGAGCTGCCCTATGACTGCCTGTTCTCCTTCACCGTGCAGGAGGAGACCGGCTGCACCGGCGGGCGCACGGCGGCCTACACCCTGCGCCCGGAGATCGCCGTGGCGGTGGAGACCACCACCGCCGGGGACCTGGCCGGGGCCGAGGGCCGCGACCGGGTCTGCCGGCTGGGCGCAGGGCCGGTGGTCAGTTTTATGGACCGGGGCACCGTCTATGACGCGGGGCTTTATCGCCGGATCTTCCGGCTGGCGGCCGAGCGGCAGATCCCCTGCCAGGCCAAGGAGAAGATCGCCGGCGGCAACGAGTCCCGCTCGCTGCAGACTGCCGCCGCCGGCGCCCGGGTGGCGGCGGTGAGCCTGCCCTGCCGGTACCTGCATTCCCCCGGCGACGTGATCCAGGAGGCGGATCTGGAGAGCACCTACCGGCTGCTGATGGCCATGGCGGAGGATTTCTGCGGTGCTTAAATTGGCCGTCTCGCCCGAGGCGCTGCGCCGCTGGGCGGAGCGTCCCGCCGATTTCTGCGCGCTGCGCATGGCCTCGGCGCTGGATACCTACGGCCTGGACGGCCGCTATGCCCTTTACTGGCTGCGCCGGGAGGGGGACGGCGCCTTCTGCCGGGTCTCCGGCCGGGGCTTTGCCTTGGCGGATACCCCGCCGGCTTTGGCGGAGCTTTTATCCTTCCTGCCGGTGCTGGGCGGCATGGGGGAGGTGTTTTTCTCCGGCTGCCTGCCCGCGCAGGGGGAGCGGCTGTGGATGATGCGCCGCAAAGAAAATACAAATTGTAATATTCAGGATGAATTATCCAATTTTGCGGCTTTCTCCCCCGGGATAGAGATTACTGATTGTGATAATTTGACAGAATTATACCAATTTTTATGCCGGCACGGCCAGCTGCCGGATGCGGATTACGGCCAGTGGCTGTGTGATCTTTCCCACCGGGTGCGCCATGGCCTGGCCGCCCTCTGGCAGGTGCGCCGGGGGGAAGAGCCGGCCGCGGTCATGGGCGTTTACGCCAGGAACAGCGGCTCGGGCCTTTTGGGCAGCGGGTTTACCGCGCCGCAGTGGCGGGGCCGGGGTTATGCCGGCGCCCTGCTGCGCTATGGGAGCGGCTGGCTGCTGCGCCGGGGAAAAGAACCCTGTTTTGCCTGTGAAGAGGCGCTGCGCCCCTATTATGAGCAGCGGGGCTTTGCGGCGGCGGGGCAGATTGCCCGGCTGACGCCGCAGGAATTCTGATTTCGCGTTCGGGAAGGAGAGAAGACGCCGTGATGAAGCGGTTTGAAAAAATCTACACCCAGGGCGTTGCCGCCGTCACCGAGATCTGGGTGGACCAGGCGACGGGGGTCCATTATCTGTTCCATCAATCCGGCAACGCCGGGGGCCTGACGCCCCTGCTGGACCGGGAGGGCAGGCCGGTCATCACAGCGCCCGGCGCCGCCCCGGCGCCCCTGCCGGAGGAAAAGTGACAACAAGTTCAGGAGAGAGTATCATGGAATTTTATCAGTTTGATCCCCGTATTGAGGAAGCCGCCCGGCGGGCACAGCAGAAGGCCGCCCCCGCCTTTGGACGCATCGAGGAGATCGAGGCGCACAACACCGCCAAGGTGCTGCGGGCCTTTTCGGATCAGCGGGTCAGCGAGAGCCATTTTGCCGGCTCCACCGGGTACGGCTACGGCGACCGGGGCCGCGAGGTGCTGGATGCCGTCTATGCCCAGGTTTTCGGCGCCGAGGATGCCCTGGTGCGGCATCATTTTGTTTCGGGCACCCATGCCCTTTCCACCGCGCTGTTCGGGGTGCTGCGGCCGGGGGATGTGCTGCTTTCCCTCACCGGCAGCCCCTACGACACCATGGAGGAGGTCATCGGCCTGCGGGGGGAGGGGGCCGGCTCCCTGCGGGATTTCGGCATCCGCTATGACCAGGTGGATCTGACGGCCCAGGGCCGCCCGGACCTGGCCGCCATCGAGCAGAAGGCCGCCGGCTGCCGGATGGCCTACATCCAGCGCAGCCGGGGATATTCGCTGCGGCCTTCGCTGTCGGTGGAGGAAATCGGCCGGATGATCCAGGCGGTGCGCCGGGCAAATCCCGACGCCATTGTCATGGTGGATAACTGCTACGGCGAATTTGTGGAAAAGCTGGAGCCGACCCAGGTGGGCGCCAACCTGATCGCCGGCTCCCTGATCAAAAACCCCGGCGGCGGCATCGCCAAAACCGGCGGCTACATCGCCGGCGACCGGGAGCTTATCGAGCTGTGCGCCTACCGGCTGACCACCGTGGGCTGCGGCAAAGAGGTGGGCTGCACCCTGGGCGAAAGCCGCGGGATGTTCCTGGGCTTTTTCTTTGCGCCGTCGGTGGCGGCCAGTGCGGTCAAAACGGCGGTGTTCGGCGCGGCGCTCTTTGAGGAGCTGGGCTTCGGCACCCTGCCCCGCGCCCTGGAAGCGCGCACCGATATCATCCAGTCGGTGCTGCTGGGCAACCGCGAGCGGCTGCTCAGCTTCTGCCGCGGCATCCAGAAGGGCGCCCCGGTGGACAGCTTCGTCACCCCCGAGGCCTGGGATATGCCCGGCTATGACAGCCAGGTGGTGATGGCGGCCGGGGCGTTTACCGGCGGAGCCTCCATCGAGCTGTCGGCGGATGCCCCCCTGCGGGAGCCTTATGCCGTGTGGATGCAGGGGGGGCTGACCTATCCCAGCGGCAGGCTGGGGGTCATGCTGGCGGCCCAGTCCATGCTGGAGGACGGCTTGTTGGAGCTGTGACCGATGGTTTGACAGCCCTCCCTTTCGGATGCTATACTGTTAAGGCGGCTTTTGGGCTGCCGCCCCATGCGGGTATGGCGGAATTGGCAGACGCGCAGGATTTAGGTTCCTGTGGAGCAATCCGTGTGGGTTCGACCCCCACTACCCGTACC
>CAJFPC010000060.1 GCA_904398325.1 Candidatus Neoruminococcus faecicola
TCAGTCCAGATACTCGATGTTGTCGATGCGCAGCCCCTCGGGGGTGTTCACCAGGGTGACGGCGGCGTGGTAGGTGCTGTCGTAGTTGGTGTAGGCCATCTCTACCACATAGGTGTCCCCCTCCTGGCTGGTCAGCTGGGCGGTCTGGGTCTGCCACTGGCTGTTGACGGCGCCGCCCTGGTTTAAATCGATCATCAGCTGGCCGTCCAGATCCGCATAGCGGGCGTACTGGCCCTCCAGCCCGGTGGCGTACAGCCGCTGGAACAATTCCGGCGTGTAGTAGGTGTAGACCATATCCAGGATATCCTGCACGCAGGTATAGGGCTCATCCGTGACCGGCGCCCACAGGTCGCCGTTGGCGTCCGGCGTGGTGGAGGCGGGCTGCGAGTAGGAAAGCCCCACCCCGCGGAACAGCCGCTCGATCTCATCCGAGCCGGCCATCAGATCCGGCACCGCGGCCAGCACCTCCTCTTCGGTGAGGGGGGCGGTTTCGCTTTCGCCGGGGGCGGATGCCTCCTCCTGCGCGCTGCTGGAAGAGGTGACGGCACTGCCGGAGGAAGCGGAAGGCTCCTCCCCGCCAAAGCAGGCAGCCAGGGCGGCGGCTGACAGCGCCAGCAGCACCGCTAAGAATCTTTTTTTCATGGATCAAACCTCCTTTGCTTGGCGGCTGGGGCGCCGCCGGTCGGGTTTAGATGACGAATCCCCCGTTGGGGCTCAGCACCTGCCCGGTGATGAAATCCCCCGCCGGGGAAGCGAGGAACAGTATGGCGGCGGCCACATCCTCCGGGGCGCCGATCCGGCCCAGGGGGGTTTCCTCCCGCAGGGCGGCCAGGTCCTCGGGGGAAAGCTGGCCGTTCATTTCGGTGGCGATGACGCCGGGGGCCACGCAGTTGACCTGGATGCCGGAGGGCCCCACCTCCTTGGCCAGGGCCTTGGTCAGGCCGATGATGCCCGCCTTGGCGGCGGAATAATGCACCTCGCAGGAGCCGCCCACCATCCCCCAGATGGAGGAAAGGTTGATGATTTTGCCCGCCTTTTTGCGGATCATGGCGGGCAGGGCCGCCCGGCAGCAGTAAAAGCATCCGTCCAGATGGACGCCCATCATGCGCCGCCAGTCCTCATCGGAAAGGTCGGTCAGCAGCTTCTGCTGGGAGATGCCGGCGTTGTTGACCAGGAGCTCCACCGGGCCGAAGCGCTTTTCCGCCTCGGCAAAGAGGATGCCCACCTGCCCCGGGTCGGAAACATCCGCCTGCACGGCGATGGCCTCCCCGCCTGCGTCGAGAATTTCCCGGACGGCGGCGACGGCGCTGCCCTCGCTGGAAAAGTAGTTGAGCACGACACGCCAGCCTTCCTTGGCCAGGGCCAGGGCGGCGGCGCGGCCGATGCCCCGGCTGGCGCCGGTGACCAGGGCGGTTTTTTTCATGACAAGGCCTCCTTTATCCTCTTAGTGGCAGTTTAGCGCAAAGCTCCTGCGTTTTCTGCAGGATTTTGTGAATTTTTCTTTCCAAAGGGGCTGCTGGCGTTATTGTAGCATGTTTCTTTCCGGGATGCAAAGCCCGGGAGGGGAAGCCGCCCTGCCGGCGCAGAAAAAATCCCCCGGCCATGAAACCGGGGGAAAGAGATTCTGCCTAAGAGCGGATGGCCAGCAGCACCACGATCACCAAAAAGCCGAAGATGGCACTGGCCTTGTCCCGGCTGGACTGGGCCTTTTCCTCCTCCTCGGCGCGGATGGCGTCGATCAGGCATCCGGGCAGGAAGAAGGCCAGCACCATCGCCGCCAGGAGCAGCAGCTCCAAAAGGGGGAACACGGCGCCGCCTCCTCTCAGACGGTGTGCAGCATCTGGGTGTAGCTGGGCAGGGGCCAATCCTTCTCGCCCACAATGACCTCCATGGTGTCGCTGACCTGGCGCAGTTCATCCATGGCGGCCAGCAGCTGGTCGTGGGTGAACTGGGCGCGCTCCTTCAGATCTTCCACCGCCTCGCAGCGGTCGAGGGCGCGCTGCAGGGCGTCGGTCTTTTCAAACAGCCGGCCCAGCAGGGTGTTCAGCTGGCTTAAGTGCATATCCAGCTCGCGGTTTTCCATGCCGCAGGCCTTCAGCTTTTCCAGGCTGCCCGCCACCTTGCCGGTGTAGGTGATGCAGGCGGGGGTGATCTGGCGGCGGATCATCTCCAGCATGACGGCCGCTTCGATATGGATGGTGTTGATGTAATTTTCCATCATGATCTCATACCGGGAGTGGCATTCGCTGTGCTGGAAGACGCCGTTGCGGGCAAAGAGCTCCTCGTTCTTGGGGGCGACCATGGCCTCAAAGGCCTCCACGCAGGAGTTGATGATGGGCAGGCCGCGGCGCTTGGCTTCCTCCACCCACTGCTGGGAGTAGTTGTCCCCGCCGAAGAGGATGCGCCCATGATCCCGCAGCACCTCGGCGCAGATCTCCCGCAGGGTGTCGTCAGGGCAGGGGGAATCGCACAGCCGGTCGGCAAACTCGCGGAACACGTCGGCGATGATGGTGTTGATGACGATGTTGGGCATGGCGATGGACTGGGAGGAGCCCACCATGCGGAATTCGAATTTGTTGCCGGTGAAGGCGAAGGGGGAGGTGCGGTTGCGGTCGGCATTGTCCTTTTCCAGCTCGGGGATGGCCATGGCGCCGGTATCCAGGATATCCACCTGGGATTTGACCTCCTCCTCATTGGCGAAGGCATACAGCGCCTGGGTGATGTTGTCGCCCAGATACATGGAGATGATGGCCGGCGGCGCTTCGCAGGCGCCCAGCCGGTGCTCGTTGCCGGCGCAGGCGGCGGTCATGCGGATCAGGTCCGCATACTCATCCACCCCCTTGATAAAGGCGGTCACCGTGGCGATGAACAGCAGGTTTTCCTGGGGGTTGTCGCCGGGGCTGAGGAAGTTGAGCCCCGTATCCGAGGCGATGGAGTAGTTGTTGTGCTTGCCGGAGCCGTTGACCCCGGCGAAGGGCTTCTCATGCAGCACACAGGACATGTCGTTTTCCCGGGCGGTGACCCGCATGATCTCCATCGTCAGCTGGTTGTGGTCGCAGGCGATGTTGGTGTTCTCATACACCGGGGCCATCTCATACTGGCCGGGGGCCACCTCGTTGTGCTTGGTCTTGCTGGGCACGCCCAGAGCCCAGAGCTTTTCATCCAGGCTCTTCATATAGTTGGAGATCCTGGGCCGGATGCGCCCGCAGTAGTGGTCGTCCATCTCCTGGCCCTTGGCGGCCCGGGCGCCCAGCAGGGTGCGGTGGCACAGCCGCAGGTCCATGCGCTGCTTATACAGGGTGCGGTCGATGAGGAAGTACTCCTGCTCCGCCCCCACGGTGGAGGTGCAGCGATGCACGTCATAATGGCCCAGAATCCGCGCCAGGCGGCAGGCCTGCTCCGAGAGCACGTCCATCGAGCGCAGCAGGGGGGTCTTGGTATCCAGCGCCTCGCCGGTATAGGAGCAGAAGGCGGTGGGGATATACAGCGTGCCGTCGTGAACAAAGACGGGGGAGGTGGGGTCCCAGGCGGTGTAGCCCCGGGCCTCAAAGGTGCTCCGAAGCCCGCCGGAGGGGAAGGAGGAAGCGTCCGGCTCGCCCCGCACCAGCGCTTTGGAGGAAAACTCATAGATGGCCTTGCCGTCCCCGGTGGGGGAAAGGAAGGCGTCGTGCTTGCCGGCGGTGACCTCCGTCATGGGCTGGAACCAGTGGGTGTAATGGGTAGCGCCCAGCGAGACGGCCCATTCCTTCATTTCATTGGCCACCATCTGGGCCACGTTCATATCCAGGGGAGCGTCCTCCTGGATGGATTTTTTCAAGCTTTTGTAGACATTTGCGGGCAGGCGGGAGCGCATGACTTCATCACTGAACACATGCGCGCCGAAAAAGCTGGTATCCATAAGCGGTTCCTCCTCATTCGATAGGCAGTGCGCGGGGCTTGCCCGCACAGCGGGTTTGGTTACAGCAGGGCGATGCCGTTTTCCTGACAGAGCTGCCACTGGTCTTCCGGCCAGACAGAGGACTGCACCTCGCCGATGTGGGCCTTTTCCAGCAGCAGCATGCAGATGCGGGATTGCCCGATGCCGCCGCCCATGGTCAGCGGCAGCTGGCCGGAAAGCAGCATCTTGTGGAAGGGCAGTTCCCGCCGGTCGTCGCAGCCGGCCAGGGTGAGCTGGCGGTCGAGGGAGGCTGCATCCACCCGGATGCCCATGCTGCTCACCTCAAAGGCCTGGCCCAGCACGTCGTTCCAGACCAGCAGGTCGCCGTTTAACTCCCAATCGTCATAGTCGGGGGCGCGGCCGTCGTGCGGGATGCCGCTTTTCAGCTTGCCGCCGATCTGCAGGATGAAGATGGCGCCGTATTCCTTGGCAAAGGCGTTCTCCCGTTCCTTGGGGGAAAGCTCGGGGTAGCGGTCCTCCATTTCCTGGGTGGTGAAGTAGCTGAGCTTCTCCGGCAGGGGGCGGTCCAATTCGGGGAACCGTTCCCGCAGCTTGGCCTTGGTGCGCACCAGGCACTCATACACCGCGCGGGCGGTGGCCTTGATCTGTTCGGGGGTGCGGTCCTCCGCGGTGATGATCTTTTCCCAATCCCACTGGTCCACATAGACGGAGTGCAGGTTGTCGAGGATCTCGTCGCGGCGGATGGCGTCCATATCGGTGTAGAGGCCGGTCTCCACCGGGAAGCCGTAGCGCTTTAAGGCCATGCGCTTCCACTTGGCCAGGGAGTGGACCACCTCCACCGTGCAGCCCGCATCGGGGATATCGAAGGCGACAGGGCGTTCCACGCCGTTGAGATTGTCATTGAGCCCCGTCTCGGGACGGACAAAAAGCGGCGCGGAAACCCGGGTCAGGTTCAGCGCGGCTGCCAGTTCCCGTTCAAATACGTCTTTGGCCAACTTAATGGCAATTTCTGTCTTCAGGATATCCAGCTTGGGGGCATATCCCGGCGGAAGGATTACTTTTCCGGCAGACATAGCGTTTACCTCCTGTCAAAAATAAGATTAAAATTTGCTTTATTTTAACACTTTATCATGTGAAATGCAAGAAAAAGGAAAGAGACTTTCATGATTTTGTGGGCTTTTTGAAAAATTCCCCCTCCTGGCGGGGCAATTATAGAATTTTTCACAAAACGGGATTCCCATGCGGAAAACCGCGCCTTATCCCTCCGGTGCAGCCGGGGGATCGGGCAGGGTCTCCAGAAGGTAGGCGATGGCCGCGTTGGAAAGGAGGAACCCCTCCGGCGTAAGCGCCAGCCGGCCGCCCTGCCAGCGGGCCAGCCCGTGGGCGCACAGGTCGCCGGCACGGGCCCGCAGCCCCGCCATGCCGGCCGAGAAGCGCTTCTCCAGCGCCGCGGGGTCGATGCCTTCGCTCAGCCGCAGGCCCAGCATCACCGCCTCCTGCAGGGTGCCGCCTGCGCCGTCCGGCACCGCCAGGGAGAAGGGCTCCTCCGCCGCCAGAAAGGCCGCCAGATCCCGCGGGAAGAAAAACCGCCGCCCCGCCAGAAAGCTGTGGGCCCCGGGCCCCAGGCCCAGGTATTCCTCCCCCCGCCAGTATTTGAGATTATGACGGCTCACATGGCCGTTTCTTGCAAAATTGGAAATTTCATACTGCCGAAAGCCCAGCTCCTCCAGCCGCCGCACCGCAAACAGGTACAGTCCGGCGGTCTCCTCCTCGCCGGGGCAGAGCCGCTCGGCGTGCTGCCGGGCAAAGGGGGTGCCCTCCTCGATTTTGAGCAGATAGGCGGAAAGATGGCTCACCGGCAGCGCCGCGGCAAATTCCAGGGTGCGGCCCAGGCTCTGCCGGGTCTGGCCGGGGGTGGCCAGCATCACATCCAGCGAGAGATCCTCAAAGCCGGCCTCTGCCGCCAGCTGCACCGCCCGGGCGGCCTCGCCGGCGGTATGCCGCCGCCCCAGGGCGGCCAGCTCCCCCTCGTCGGCAGACTGCATCCCCATGGAAAGCCGGTCCACCCCCGACCGCCGCAGCAGGGCAAGGCCCCCGGCGGTCACGTCGGTGGGGTTGGCCTCCAGGGTGATCTGGGCGCCGGGGAGGATCTTCGCCCCCAGCGCGTCCAGCAGGCGGGCGATGCGCTCCGGCCCCAGCAGGTAGGGGGTGCCCCCGCCGAAATATACCGTGTCGAAGGAGAGCGCCTCCATCCCCGGCCAGCGCAGGGCCCGCAGCAGGGCCCCGGTATAGTCCTCCGCCAGCCCGGGCGCAAGGGGCAGGGAGTAAAAATCGCAGTAGGGGCATTTTTTCAGGCAGAAGGGCACATGCAGATACAGCCCCACCGGCCGCGGCTCAGTCATCATCCAGCTTCAGCACCGCCATGAAGGCCTCCTGCGGCACCGAGACGCTGCCCAGCTGCCGCATGCGCTTTTTGCCCTCCTTCTGCTTTTCCAGCAGTTTTTTCTTGCGGGTGATGTCGCCGCCGTAGCACTTGGCCAGCACATCCTTGCGCAGGGCCTTGACCGTTTCGCGGGCGATCACCTTGCCGCCGATGGCCGCCTGGATAGGCACCTCGAACAGCTGGCGGGGGATGTGCTCCTTGAGCTTTTCCGCCATGCGGCGGGCGCGGGGATAGGCCTTGTCCGCATGGACGATAAAGGAGAGGGCGTCCACCACTTCGCCGTTGAGCAGGATATCCAGCTTGACCAGCCGGCTTTCCCGATAGCCGGAAAGCTCGTAGTCAAAGGAGGCATACCCCTTGGTGCGGCTTTTGAGCGCGTCAAAAAAGTCGTAGACGATCTCGTTGAGGGGCAGGTCGTAGTGGAGCTCCACCCGGTCGGTATCCAGGTATTTGGTATCTTTATAGACGCCGCGCCGGTCCTGGCAGAGATCCATGATATTGCCGATATACTGGCTGGGGGTGAAAATGCTCGCCCGCACAAAGGGCTCCTCCGCCCTGGCGATCTGCGCCGGGTCGGGGTAGTTGGTGGGGTTGTCGATCAGCAGCACCTCGCCGCTCTGCATGGTGATGCGGTAGATAACGCTGGGCGCGGTGGTGATCAGGTCCAGGTTGTATTCCCGTTCCAGCCGCTCCTGGATGATCTCCATGTGCAGCAGCCCCAAAAACCCGCAGCGGAAGCCGAAGCCCAGCGCCACCGAGGTTTCAGGCTCGAAGGAGAGGGCCGCGTCGTTGAGCTGCAGCTTTTCCAGCGCGTCCCGCAGGTCGGGGTATTTGGCGCCGTCCGCCGGGTAAATGCCCGAAAAGACCATGGGGTTGACCTTGCGGTAGCCGGGCAGCGGCTGTGCGGCGGGGCGCTCTGCGTCGGTGACGGTGTCGCCCACCCGGGTATCCCGCACGTTTTTGATGCTGGCGGCGATATAGCCCACCTCGCCGGCGCGCAATTCCGGCATGGGCACCAGGTTGTTGGCCCCCATGCAGCCCACCTCCACCACGGTGAATTCGGCCCCGGTGGCCATCATGCGGATGGTCATGCCGGCCTTGACGGCGCCCTCCATCAGGCGCACATAGACGATGACCCCCCGGTAGCTGTCGTAATAGGAATCGAAGATCAGCGCTTTGAGAGGGGCGGCGTCATCGGCGCTTTTGGGCGCGGGGATATCCGAGACGATGCGCTCCAGCACCTCGTGGATGTTGATGCCGTTTTTGGCGGAGATGCGGGGGGCATCCAGCGCCGGGATGCCGATGACATCCTCGATCTCGTGGGCCACCCGGTCCGGATCGGCGCTGGGCAGGTCGATCTTGTTGATGATGGGCACCACCTCCAGGTCGTGCTCGATGGCCAGGTAGGTGTTGGCCAGCGTCTGGGCCTCGATGCCCTGGCTGGCGTCCACCACCAGCAGCGCCCCTTCGCAGGCGGCCAGCGACCGGGAGACCTCGTAGTTGAAATCCACATGGCCGGGGGTGTCGATCAGGTTGAAGACATATTCCTCCCCGTTGTCGGCCGTATAGCCCAGGCGCACCGCCCGGGCCTTGATGGTGATGCCGCGCTCCCGTTCGATCTCCATATTATCCAATAGCTGTTCTTCCATTTCCCGCTGGCTGACGGCGCGGGTCTCCTCCAGCAGGCGGTCTGCCAGGGTGCTTTTGCCGTGGTCGATATGGGCGATAATGCAGAAATTGCGGATATGATCCTGTTGAAACGACATGAAAAACCACCTTTTATGTTCTCATTGGCTGCGCCGCTGGTCGGCCGCGGCGCCCGATACCCCTAGTATAGCATAAAAAGGCGCCGCAGGCGATGGTTTTTTCACGGGTTTTGCAGAGGGGAGCGGGTGGTTTTTTAGGAAAGATAAGTAATATTTTTATTTAAAATTACAAATTGTATTCTATTTGCGGGGCAGAAACCTGCAAAAATGAAATATTTTAAAGAAAAAATACAAATAGTAATTTTAATTTCCGGCGGCAAGGGCGATCAGATATTCCCCCAGCGCCTCCCCCACCAGCTGGGCGGAGTATTTGGCCTCCTCCAGGGTGTTGGCATTGGAGCCGAATTCAAAGAGCAGCGCCCCGGTGGAAAGATCCTGATTATACTTGCGGTTGGCAAAAAAGATAGGGCGGCACAGGCCGGGATAGCGGTTCTCGATGGCGCGGGTGACCCCGGCGGCAAAGGCGAAGTTTTCCCGCCAGTTGGGCATGCCCAGGGTGCCGTCGTCCACCCCCGAGATAATCATCAGCTGGGCGGCTTTTTTGCCTTCGATCTCCACCACCGGCTTGGAGATGACCCCTTCTTCCGGCTGGATGGCGTCCCGGTGGACATCCAGCACCACCTGGATGGAGGGATATTCCTCCAGATACTGCTGCACGGTCTTGGCGCTGCGCTCATACCCGCCGTTGTAGGAGGGGTAATCGTGCTGGGTGGCGTCGTGAATCACCCGGATGCCCTGATCCTCCAGGGCGGCGGCCAGCACATCCCCCACGGCCACCATGTTTTCGCTGTCATCCAGGCTGCGCCAGGTGTTGCGGGTGTCGTAAACATCCGTGTCATAGGGCTCATAGCTTTCGGTGGCGTGGGTGTGATAGATCAGCACCTGGGGCTCCCCCGACTGGGGATCGATGGCGATCGCCGGCTCCCGCTGCGCCAGGGCGGCGATCTCTTTTAGCGAGAGGCTGGTGTAATTGCGCACAAAGCCGGGGTTCAGGGCGGCGGTCACCCCGTTGGCCGAGCCGGAATAATCCCCCTGCTGCAGGGTGCCCCGATAGGCCTCGGGGATGTCGGGCGGCTGCTGTGCCGGTTGGCCGGCGGGGCTGGTCTGCGCGGCCGGGGCGGGAGGGTCCGCCTCGGGGCTGTCCTCTTGCTGCTGGGCGGGCAGCGGGTCGGGCTGAGGCTGAGGGGTCTCCTTCAGGTCGGGGGCCAGCCGGTCCCGCAGCTGGGCCACCGCCTGGTCGGGCATATCCATCTGCATGGAAAACAGGGAAAACCGCTCCATCAGTCCGGCCAGCGGCGCAGGCAGCCTGCCGCCCAGCAGCAGCACTGCGGGGATCAGCAGCAGCGCCAGCACCAGGCCTGCCGCACCGGGGAGATGCCGTCTTTTCAAGGGATTCCCTCCTTTTGCCCATCCGTTCTATCAGAACCTATGCAAAAAGGGGACATCTTATGCCCGCCGCCGGGGCTCTGCGGGAAGCCGCCCGGCATAAAAAA
>CAJFPC010000061.1 GCA_904398325.1 Candidatus Neoruminococcus faecicola
CGGAGAAAGAGGGATTTGAACCCTCGCGGCACTTTCGCACCCTACTCCCTTAGCAGGGGAGCCCCTTCACCACTTGGGTATTTCTCCAGATAGGTGAATGTATGATAGGATCATATCCGATTGGATCAGTTCTCGAATGGCGGAGAGAGTGGGATTCGAACCCACGGCTCTTGCGAGTCACTGGTTTTCAAGACCAGCTCCTTAAACCACTCGGACATCTCTCCAACTGATTGTGACGCTGATTATTTTATCACACTATCTGTTTTTCGTCAAGGCTTTTGTCTAAAAACAAACTGCCGCCCGGGCAGGCTCCCCGCAGAGGAGAAGAGAGGGGTCACTCCTCCCTCGCCAGGACAGCGCCCGGGTAATAGTGGGCCAAAATCTCCTGGCAGCCAGCTCCCTGGCTGGCCATATAATCCGCGCCGCACTGGGACAGCCCCGCCCCATGGCCATAGCCCTTGGTGAGGAAGCGAAACGTCCCGCTCTCATAGCGCACCTCTGCGGCGGAGGACCGCAGCCCGAACAGCTCCCGCAGCTGGGTGCCGGGGATTTCCACCTCCCCGGCGCGGATGCTCTCCAGATAGCCGGAAGCACAGTACTGCGCCTGGGTGAACCAGTCCTCCTCAGCACCTTCCAGCTGAAGCTGCGGGTAGGCCTCTGTGAGGATTTCCTCCACCTGCCGGGGGGAGAAATCCGCCTCTTCCAGGTAGCCGTCCGCCAAACGGTCCCAGCTGCTGTTGACCGGGGTCAGATACGGCAGGCCTCCGCCCCAGATGTGGCTGGCGTCCTCCGTCATCCCGCAGGAAATTGCATGATAAGCTGCAAAAATCGGTTCCTCCTCCCAGGTGAGCACCAGCCCGGAGATCTCTTCGGCAGCCTGGTCGATTTTTTCCCAGGCGGCGTCATAGTGGCTGCCCAGAAATTCCCGGCTGCTCTCACGGGTGGCATAGCCCTGCATATGCTCCGGGTCGGCGGCAAAATCCGCCCCCTTCAGGGCCGGGTCGGGGTTTTCCTCCTGGGCATCGGCATTGGCCAGCGCAAAGCTGTAGGCGGCCACCCCCTGGGCCTTGAGGGCCTCCAGCTCAAACTGATAGGGCATCTCCGCCGCGATGGCCCCGGCCACATAGTCCTCTGCCGGCACCCGGTCCACCCGGCCGGTGGTCAGGTTGAGGATGTCAAAATAATCCCGCCGGCGGCCGACCGTCGGCAGCTGCCCGGAGTCCTCCGGAGTCTGCTCCACCACCGGGGTCTGCTCCAGCAGCACGATTTGGGTTTCCTCCGTTGGGGCGGCAGCGCCGCGCAGCCCCAAAAGCGGCAGCCCCAGGCATCCGGCGGCAAACAGCAGGATCAGCAGCGCACGTTCCCGCATCAGAATCCTCCTTTTTGCAATTTTTATTTTAAAAACTTGCAAGGCTGTATTGACGGATTCCCCTTTTCGGTATAAAATAGGGGACATACAACCTATAAATGCAGATTGGGGTGGAAGATGATTTGAACAGCTTGACCAACGAAGATGCAATTCTGAAAGACTATATCGACCGTGACATCACATCTCTATGCCAGCAATACCGAAATAAGAACCCCCTGAACTTCAATGCCATCCAGGGCGACAACATCAAGCGCGGCCTGCGCAACGCCGACGGCACCGGCGTGGTGGTGGGCGTCACCAGCGTGTGCAACGTGCACGGCTATGTGATGGATGAGGGCGAGCGCAGCCCGGTGGAAGGCCAGCTGACCTACCGGGGCTATGATGTCAGCGACATTATCGCCAGCTGCATCGCCGAAAACCGCTACGGCTTTGAAGAGGTGGTGTGGTTGCTGCTGTGCGGCTTTCTGCCCACAAGAGACCAGCTGGAGGAATTCAACCGCCTGCTGGCCAAGGCCCGCCGCCTGCCCGAAAATTTTGTGGAGGACATGATCTTCAAGGCGCCCTCCCCCAATATCATGAACAAGCTGGAGCGCGCCGTGCTGGCGCTGTATTCCTTTGACTGCGACCCGGATAACTGCTCGCTGGAAAACGTCATGCGCCAATCCATCGAGCTGATCGCCCGCATGCCCATGATTATGGCTAACGCCTATCAGGTCAAGCGCCGGGCCTACGACGGCAAGAGCATGTATATCCATCTGCCCAAGGAGGAATACTCCACCGCCCAGAATATCCTGCGCACCATGCGCCCGGATAAAAGCTTCACCGAGGAGGAGGCCCATCTGCTGGATATCTGCCTGATCCTGCATGCGGAACACGGCGGCGGCAACAACTCCACCTTTGCCACCCGGGTGCTCTCTTCCAGCGGGACGGACACCTACTCCGCCATCGCCGCCGGCATCGGCGCCCTAAAGGGCCCCCGCCACGGCGGCGCCAACAAAAAGGTGATGGAGCAGCTGGCCGCCCTGAAAGAAGCGGCTCCCCTCGGCCTGGACAGCGAGGTGGAAACCTATATCCGCAAGGCGCTGGAGAGAGAGGCCGGCGACGGCAGCGGGCTGATCTACGGCATGGGGCATGCAGTCTACACCAAGAGCGACCCGCGGGCGGTCATCCTCAAGCGGGCAGCCAAAAAAATGGTGATGGGCACCGCGCTGGAGCCGGATTTCCTCCTGCTGGACGCCATCGAGCGCCTGACCCCCGCCATCATGGCGGAACGGGGCAACCCGAAGCCCATCTGCGCCAACGTGGATCTTTACTCCGGGCTGGTGTATGAGATGCTGGGCTTCCCCGAGGAGGTGAACACCCCGCTGTTCGCCGTGGCCCGCACCGCCGGCTGGTGTGCCCACCGCATGGAGGAGATTGCCACTTGCAACCGCATCATCCGCCCGGCCTACCGGCCCTTCCGCACCCAGCGGGAATATCTCCCCCTGGACCGCCGCTCCTGACCATCGGCACAAGGAGGCCGCACAAGCATGGATGCCAAAACCATCCCCTGGTTTTTATTTGCCCTCACCTTTTCCGCAGCCGGGCTGCGCTTTGGCTTTGACACCGCCTTTGTGGATGTCATCACCGGCTTTCTGGCCGGGCACCCCCTGCTGGCGCTGCTCACGCCGGCAGCCGCGCTTCTCTGCCTGGCGGGGATCAGCCTGCTGGTGAAAAAATTCCCCTTCCCGGCTCAGCCGGCCAGGCCCCTTTCGATTTCCTCCGGCTTCTGGCTGCTCATCAGCGGAGTGCTGCTGGCAGTCGCTGCCCTTTATGACGTCGCCCAGATCAACCAGCACCGGATGATCCACTTCACCGACCTGGGCCAGGCGCTGGCAGGCGTGCTGGCAGGCGGCATGATCGCGGCAGCGGCCCTGCGGGTGCTGCGCCGGCGGGTGCTTTATCCGCTGCCGGCGGGGCAGGCGTATTTTCTGGGGATTTTTGTCTCCCTGCTGCTGTTGGTGCGCTTTACCGGGTCGATGCAGCCTTTCACCAGCCAGTTTCAAAACCTGCAGATCCTGTTTTACTGCGCCTGCACCTTCTTTTCCGTCAAGGTGTGCCGGTGGCTGTGCGGCTGCCCGGCCGCACACACTGCAAGGCTGATGGCGGTCTCCGGCATTATGACCAGTGTGCTGGGGGGCGCGGTCTGCGCCGACATTTTATATCAGTTATTAAAAGGCCAGCTGGAGGGAAGCGGCTACCTTGATTTTTACATCGTTGCCACTTTCGCACTGTTCAGTCTCACTTTTTCGATTTCTCTTCTCACCTCCATCTATTCCGTAGAAGCTCCGGCATGACCTTTTGATAAAAAAAAGAAAACAGCCTTTCCCATTCCGTCGGAAAGGCTGTTTTCTTTTCGCTTCCAAGTGATAAAGCCGCCTGGATCTTCAGTCCCGGC
>CAJFPC010000062.1 GCA_904398325.1 Candidatus Neoruminococcus faecicola
CGGCAAAGGATAAACAAGACGCAGCCATGCATAGGATACGAAACTAAAGCATCGTCGTAAGACATCACTTAGTGATAAATTAAATAGTATTTCCATTTTTATGCAAAGTTATTCATAGGGTACGGAAGCAACTTGATTTACGGCAGGGTTTCTGATATAGAAGAATTGTTCTCATTAGAAAGTGACAACTGAATATCTTTCTTCACGGATTTTGGATAGACGGCTGCGGTGTGCTAAGGGAAAATACCGCCGCTTCTGAATTGCTTTGGACTGTCGGCAACAGACAAGCGTAAAGGACAGTCTCGACTTTGAATTTCAAAGCCGGTTACATGAGTGTGAAGCCAACATCACAGGGGGTAGTCTACCCTTTTGTCGGTGAGTCGGTACGCATTTGTGTGCCGGCTTTTTTTGCCTGAAAGCCGGTTAAAGCTTGTGTTCCGGCACATTCAGGGGGTGCTGTCTTATATCCAGCAGTTTGAAGCGTCCTTTGTCAAAAAGGAAATGGAAAAAGCCAATGCAGAACGAAAATGATCCGTTGAAAAGGCAAAGGTGGACATTGTAACGCTTAAGCGCAGAGATGAGGACTTGGATACGCTGTTCAAGCGGATTTATGAGGATATGGTGTCGGGCAGGCTATCGGCGGAACGGTTTGACAAGCCTTCTTCCGAGTGCGAAACAGAGCAGAAGAATGTCAAGGCGACAATACTTGATTTACAGGAACTGATTGACAGCGGCGAGCAGGAGCAACACGACCTTCAGCAGTTTCTGAAGAATGTACGCAAGTACACCGATCCTCAAGAACTCACGGCTCCCCAAGAACTCACGGCGGAAGTCCTGAACGACTTGGTTGACAAAATCGTGGTACACGCTCCCGATAAGAGCAGCGGCCGCAGAAAACAGAAGATTGAGACTTACTACAAGGCTGCGGGCATTATCAATATTGCCGATGAGGACTGCGTTGCACTCGACGGCAGACTCGGTATGCAAAACCGAAAGAAGAAAACAGCCTGACAACGCAAAGCGGCGGCACAGCCCTCCGGCTGCACCGCCACCTTACATATTTCCTTCGTTATTGCACCTCGGCTATGAGGGGTGCGTTTTTTTGATTGGCTGTTTTTCTGACGCGGCGCTTATTTGCCGAAGGGGACGACGCCCTCCACCGCCTGGGCGGCGCTGATGGGCTGGTCGCCGTGGTCGATGTCGAGGAGCTGGTAGCGGTCGTTGCCCATGCCCATCTCCTTCATATAGCTCAGCTGCCGGAGGCCGTGGCGGCTTTCGATGCGCTCCACCAGATCCTTGTGATCCTCTTCCCCCAGGGCGTAGACCAGGTCCACCGAGGCCTGATCCGCCGCCAGGATATCCAGCGAGGCCACAATGCCGATGTTGGGGGTCACCACCGGGGCGGCGGCGACGCCTTCGCAGTCGCAGGAGACGGACATGTTGCGCAGCACATTGACAAACACGATGTGGGGCGCGAAATGATCCACCACCGATTTGGCGGATTCCATCATGCGCTCCATAAACTCCTCCTGAGAGATGCTCCACTGGTCGCCGCCGGGCACGGTGTGGATCATCTTTTTGCCGATGCGGCCGTCGGCGCAGCCGATGCCGATGTTTTTGCCCGAGCCGCCGAAGCCGCCCATAGCATGGCCTTTAAAGTGGGTCAGCACCAGCAGGGAGTCGTAATTCAGCAGATCCTTGCCCACCGACATCTCGGTGAACCACTTGCCGCCTTTGACCGGCAGCATGGCGGTGCCCTGCTCATCCATAATATCCACCGGGCAGAAATCCCAGCCGTTGACCTTCAAGGTCTCGCGGTGATCCTCGGTAGTGTAGCGGCCGCCCTCATAATAGGCGTTGGTTTCCACAATGGTGGCGCCGGGCAGGTCGTTTTCGACCAGGGAGCGCACCCAGGGCCGCGGGATGATGTTGGGGCCGTGGGGCTCGCCGGTGTGCAGCTTGATGGCGATTTTGCCCTGGATAGGCTCATGGACCCGGGCAAAGATTTTGCGCAGCCCTTCTGCCGACAGGTCGCGGGTGAAATAGACGGTGGATTCCGCCCCGGTGCGCTGGGCATAGGGGACATAATGGTCGCCGCCGGTGCCAGGAACGGGTTTCTGTTGGGACATAGCGATTCCTCCTTTTTTCATATTCCAAAACAGCCGCGCCGTAAAACGCGGCAGAGCAGCTTACGGCTTTATTATAAACCCTGGAGCGGACTTCAAGTCAAGAGGAAGGGGACGGGGGAGGCGAAAAAATTTCCCTCCGGGCAGCAGAAAAATCCCGCGGCACGGATGCGCTGCACCGGCGTTTTGCCAAAGGGCCCCCGGCGCACAAAGCCAAAGGCCTGCAAGCCTGGCGGCAGCGGATGCATTTTGCCCTGCTTTGGACGCGGGCGAATGAAAAAAGGCCCGGAGCATGAAGCGGCTCCAGGTTCGGGCAGGGGAAGGGAAGGCCAAAATACAGTTTCCCGTTTTGGGAAAACCGCAGCCCGGCGGCAGCGGATGCGGGATGGAAAAAAGAAGCAGCGGTGTGAGCGGGCTTCGACGAAAAAAGCCGCATCGCTTGCTCCAGCGCGGACGGGAGGGCGTCCACGGATCCTGCATCGCAGCGGGAGAAAATTGCTGCGAAGCGGAAAACCGCAGCCCGGCGGCAGCTGACCCGGCCTAAAGCTTCAGACGGAATAAAAAAGCCCGCTGCAAGCGGTATGGCCCTTGCGGTGAGCTGACGCAGCCGGTCCGTTTGGATCTGTTTTGGCCGCGTGCAAAATCCTGGGAAAAAGCAAAAGGCCTGGAGCGCGAATTGGCTCCAGGCCCATGTCTGGTGGCACCCCCTGCGAGAATCGAACTCACAACTAACCCTTAGGAGGGGCTTGTTATATCCATTTAACTAAGGGGGCAGACGGCAAAAAACAGGCAAAAAGCCTGAATCTCTTTCCTATATTACTATGTTTTTTAGGCAGGTGTCAAGATTTTTTCTGCCGGCCGCCGGAAAGTGAAATTCCCCCTTTTAAAAAACAGGAAAAAATGATATAGTATAGTGCGGATTACTGTGCCCGGGCAGGGAAGGCCCGGGCCTTGAGAGGCGGGGGAATGCCCGCCCTTTGAAAGGACGGAAAGAAAACCATGAAGTATGAAAAGTCTTGCGGGGCGCTGGTGTTCCGCCAGCGGGGGGATAAGGTGGAGCTGCTCCTGCTCAAGCACCGCTTCGGCGGGCACTGGTCCTTCCCCAAGGGGCATGTGGAGCGGGGCGAGACGGAGCGCCAGACCGCCCTGCGGGAGGTCAAGGAGGAGACGGGCCTGGATATCGGCCTGATCGACGGCTTCCGGCAGAGCGTCTCTTATTTTCCCCGGCACAATATCAAAAAGCAGGTGGTCTATTTTTTGGGCAGCGCCCTCTCGGACCATGTGGTGCGCCAGGAGGAAGAAATCAGCGAGATCTGCTGGGTAGAGATCGGCCGTGCCTATGAGATGGTCACCTTTAAAAATGACAAAACCCTGATTAACCATGCCAAGGCGTTTTTGGACCGCCAGGCGGAGGTATCCTGACAGTGCAACAAACGGTTATTACCAAAAAGAGGCTGGTCAAGCGCCAGTTCCTCAATCTGTTTTCCAATCCGACGCAGCTGCTGGTACTCAGCTTTGCGGTGATGATTCTGGCGGGCAGCCTGCTGCTCAGCCTGCCCATCGCCACCAAAAGCGGCGAGAGCACCGCTTATCTGGATGCGCTTTTCACCGCCACTTCGGCCACCTGTGTGACGGGGCTGCAGCTGTTTGACAGCTACACCCACTGGACCCTGTTCGGCCAGGTGGTGATTTTGGTGCTGATCCAGCTGGGCGGCCTGGGGCTGGTCACGCTGACCAGCTTTTTCCATATTGCCATCGGCAAAAAAATGGGCTTTAAAAACATGCTGCTGGCAGCGGAATCGGTGGGCAACTCCAACCTGGGCGACCTGCATGTGCTGCTCAACTCGGTGATCCGGGTGACTTTTTTGGCGGAGCTGACGGGCACGGCGCTGCTTTCCACCGTGTTTGTGCCCATGTTCGGGCCGGAGGGGGTTTATATCTCGCTGTTTCTGGCGATTTCCTCCTTCTGCAACGCGGGGTTCGATGTGCTGGGCCGCATTGCGCCCTTCACCTCGCTGACCACCTTTAACGGCAACTTTATTGTCATGTTCACCGTTATGACGCTGATTATCCTGGGCGGCCTGGGCTTCGTGGTGTGGCGGGACCTGCTGGGCTACCCGAAGACCCATAAGCTGATGCTGCACACCCGGGTGGTGCTGCTGATGACGGCAATCCTGCTGGTGGCGGGGGCCGGCGGCTTTTTATACGCCGAATGGCACAACCCGGCCACCCTGGGCTCCATGCCCATGGGCGAGCGGCTGACGGCGGCGCTGTTCCAGTCGGTGACCTGCCGCACGGCGGGCTTTAACTCCATCAATCTGGCCGAGATGACCCCCGGCGGCACCATGCTTGCCATCTTCCTGATGTTTATCGGCGCGGCGCCCGGCTCCACCGGCGGCGGCATCAAGGTGACCACCCTGGCGGTGCTGCTGATGACGGTGATCTGCGTTTCCCGCGGCAGGGAGGATACGGTGATCTTCCACCGGCGGGTGCAGAAAAACGTGGTGTACAAATCCCTGGCGATCCTGATGATGTCCATGTTCGCGGTGGTAGTGGTGGCGGTGTTCGTCATGAGCACCATCTCCCCCTCCTACGGCTACAGCGACCTGGACTGCGCCTTCGAGACGGTTTCCGCCTTCAGCACTACGGGGCTGTCGGTGGGGGTCTGCCAGGTTCCGCAGGATTCCACCAAGGTGTTATTTTCCCTGCTCATGTTCCTGGGGCGGGTGGGGCCGGTTTCCTTCGCCCTCTCCATGACGGCGGCCAAAAACAGCAAAAAGGAGATCCTGCCCGAGGGCAAGATCATGGTGGGCTGACGCCCGGCATAAAAAAGAAAAAGCCGGACCGGCCAAAGGCCCATCCGGCGGCGCGGCGCTCTTACTTCATCAGGCAAGAGACGTTGTCGATCAGGTTGCCTACGCTTTTGACCGTTTTATCCAGGCTGCGCTTCATCTGGCGGCGCTGGCTTTTGAAATTTTTGCTGGTCATGGCATAGGCGGCCGCGCCCACGGCGCCCATGACGGCGGCGCCGGTGATGGCGCTGGAGAGGACAGGGTGTTTCATGAAAAAGGCCTCCTTCTTTAAAATGCTTGCGCAGCATTAGTTTGCGCTCTGCCGGCCGGCAAACACCCGGGAAAATCTGTAAAATAAGCAGCCAGCGATTTTGTTTTGATAAGGAGGGATTCCCATGCACAACCGCGTTTACCGTGCGGCGGCGATCCATGATCTTTCCGGCTTCGGGCGCTGCTCCCTGGCGGTGATCATTCCGGTGCTTTCCGCCATGGGGGTGCAGGTCTGCCCGGTGCCCACGGCGGTGCTCAGCGCCCATACCGGCGGGCTGGGCGAGGTGGAATTCCGCGACCTGACGGATTATCTGGCCCCGGCACTGGCCCACTACCGCCGGCTGGAGCTGGAGTTTGACTGCATTTACAGCGGGTTTCTCGGTTCGGTGGACCAGATCGACCACTGCCTGGAGTTTATCGCCGCCTGGCCTCAGGCCCTGGCGGTGGTGGACCCGGTGATGGGCGACCACGGCAAGGCCTATCAGACCTATACCCCCGAGATGATCCGCCGCATGGGCGAGCTGGTGGCCGCCGCGGATGTGATCACCCCCAACCTGACCGAGGCCTGCATGCTGCTGGGGGAGCCCTACCGCCACCAGCCGCTGACCCGCATGGAGGCCAAAAGCATGCTGGCGCGCTTAAGCGAGCTGGGCCCCGATTATGTGGTCATCACCGGGGTGCCGGTGGCCTCCCTGCCCGGGGTGGCCAACCTGGGCTATGACCGGGAGAAAAACGCCTACTGGTGCTCGGTGAGCGATTATATCCCCGTCAGCTACCCCGGCACGGGGGATATTTTTGCCAGTGTGCTCACCGGCGCCATGCTGGGCGGGGACAGCCTGCCCATCGCCGTCAGCCGGGCCACCAGCTTTGTGCAGCTGGCCATCAAGACCACCTTCAGCTACGGCAGCGACCCGCGCTACGGCGTGATGCTGGAACGGGTGCTGGGCTGGCTGCATGCCAGCGATACCCCGATGAATTATCAGCTGCTGTAAGATTACGATTTGTTATATTTTAGAGAAATATTATAAAACACCCGCCGCCGGCCCGGTTTCGACACACCGGAGCCCTGCCCGGCGGGGTTTTTCTTTTTGGAGGGGCAGGCAAAAATTTTTTAGAAAAATTTGCGGCTGGATAAAACCTTCCGGCCCGGGGCGGTGTCTAACAGGGCGAGAAGGGAAGAGAACTCCCCTCCGGCCCCAGCGGCCAATCAGAGGAAAGAAGGTTTGACAAAATGAAACGATGGATGAGCACCCTGCTGGCCATGGCCCTGGTGATCGGTATGGCCGCCTGCAGCCAGCAGGCGGAAGAGGAGGCTTCCGGTTCGGCGCAGACCAGCGCCGGGCTTTCCGCCGCCGAAGCGGCCGGCGAGCCGGAAGAAGCCGAAGAGGAAGAGGAGGAAGAAACCGAAGAGGAAGAAGCCGCGGCTCCCGGAGCCTCTGAACAGGCCCCGGCCGGCCAAAGCGAGACCGAGGCCCCTGCCGCGCCCGCCGGGGCAGCCTTTGTCCGGCAGGAAGCCGCCCCCCAGGCCGGCCAGAGCAGCGTGAGCACGGCGGCCCCGGCCGCCAGCCAGCCCCAGGCCCCGGCTTCTTTGGCCGCCAGCCAGCCCCAGGCGCAGCAGGAGAGCGCCGCCGCTTCCCAGAGCCAGGCCCAGACCCAGGCCCTGGCGGCCAGCGGCAACCCCCTGGCCAAATATCCGCTGGAGGTGGTGGACGCCGATTCCTCGGCGGTGGATGTGATCGGCCGGGATTACGACGGCCGCAGCGGCTATGTGTTCTCCGACCGGGAGGACCGGGTGGTGGGCTTTTTGCCGCTGGATGATGTGCTGGACGCCATCCGCACCAACGGCCTTTCCCACCTGGAGAGCGCCGAGCAGCGGGAGTGGTTTGTCCATCAGTTCAACCTTTACCGCGGCCTGGAGGAGGGCGTCTATCTGGGCGGCAGCGACACGGTGAGCCCCTACGATC
This sequence comes from Candidatus Neoruminococcus faecicola, assembly GCA_904398325.1. GTDB lineage: Bacteria > Bacillota > Clostridia > Oscillospirales > Ruminococcaceae > Neoruminococcus > Neoruminococcus faecicola. The sequence goes on from CAJFPC010000062.1 coordinate 7,153, forward strand.
AGGAATCCTACCGGCAGGAGGTGTTCCGCCTGACCAATGAGGAACGGGAAAAGGCCGGCCTGGAGCCGCTGGTGATGTATGAGCCCTCGATGGAATACGCCCAGACCCGGGCGGAGGAGATTTCCACCTATTTTTCCCACTACCGGCCGGAGGGCAAGGAGAGCGTCCTCATCGACGGCCTGACCTATATGGAAAACATCGCCAAGGGCTACCGCACCCCCGAGGAAGTGGTGGAGGGCTGGATGAACTCCCCCGGCCACAGGGCCTCGATGATGGGGGATTACTCCGACTACGGCAACCGGATGGGCGTGGGCGTCTACCGTTACCGGGGGGTCATCTACTGGGTGCAGGAATTCGTCCTGTGGGATCAAAACGCATAAACAGCCCGGAAAGGGCGCAAAAAAGGGAAGGCAGACGCCTTCCCTTTTCGGATGGGACCATGCCGGCGCTTCAGCGCTTGGCCAGCGAAAACTCGTAGGATTCCCGCAGCCAGGCCATCAGCCGGCTGTCGATTTCCTCCGGGGCGGTCAGCAGCACATGATGGGTCCAGCGGTGGGGATAAGGCTCCACCGCCACGGCGATGCGGGGGTCCTCCACCCGATAGCCGAGACCGAAGGAGACCATCAGGCACTCCTTCGGCCAGCCCTTCCTGCGGCGTACCGGCAGGCTGGCGGCGGCAAAAAAATGCCGGTTGTAAAAGGAGATCTGGCTCTTCTGCACCTGCACCGACGCCTGGGGGAAGGCTTCCTCCATCTGCCGGTACAGGGCGGCGTAGAGCGCCTCCTCCCGGGGGTGGCCGGCAAAATACAGCGCCAGCCGGGCGGGATAATCTTCCGAATGGGTCATGGCGGCGCTCCTTTCTCTCACTCCGGGTCGCGGATATACTCGATGATTTCCCCCACCGGGCAATCCAGAATGAAGCAGAGGGTATCCAGCGTGGTGGTGGTGATGGGCTTGCCGTGCTTCATGCGGTGCAGGGTGTTGGCAGAAAGCCCCTGTTTATAGATCAGATGGTATTCCGTGATGTTTTTGCGCAGCAGGGTTTCCCAAAACGGGCGGTAGCTGATCAACTCGGGTCACCTCATCCACAAGGGTAACATGCTTTATATCTTGACTATACTCAATATATTAACTATAATAAGAGAAAAGACCGAAAGGCGGGGATGCCTCGTGCGCGAAGGCAGAAAGGTGCAGGTGGACCGGCTGGGCCGGGTGCTGATCCCGGTGAAGCTGCGCCGCCAGCTGGAGATGACAACCCAGGGCCAGTGGCTGGAGTTTCTCATAGAAGGGGAGCAGATCATCCTGAAAAAGGCAAAAAGGCCCGTTTTATAAAAAACCCCCTGCGGGCCCAAAAAAGGCAGCCGTACCCACCGGCTGCCTTTTTTTGTGCGGTTTTCTGGGGGCCGTCAGGCCAGCAGGGACTGCGGGTCGATATACTTGCCGTTCTGCTTGGCGGCGAAGTGCAGATGGGGCTCCATGGCGCTTTCCGCCGGAATCTGGCCGATCATGCCGATGACGCTGCCGGCCTTGACCTCGGCGCCCGCCTTTACCGGGGTGTTGGCGGCCAGGCCGCAGTAGATGGTGACGGTGTTATCCGGGTGGGTGATCTCCACCACCGTGCCCCACAGCGGGTCGGCATAGGCGCGGGTCACCTTGCCCGGCGCCGCGGCCAGCACGTTGGTGCCCTCGCCGGCGGCCAGGTCCAGGCCGTCGTGGGTGCGCCATTCGCCCAGGGTCTCGTTTTTCACCAGCTCGCCGTTGGAAAACTCACCGCAGACGGCGCCATCCACGGGCAGCTGATAGGAGAATTTCTCCAGCGCAGCTAAGGCGCTGGATGGCTGCGAGGCAGCCGACGGCGCGGGCGGCGTAGAGGAAGAGGCTTCCGGCTGCGAGGATGCGGCAGAGGAGCTGGAAGATTTTGCGATCTCGCTCTGCGGGGTCGCGGCGTCTTCCAGCCGGGAAAAACCCTGGCTGCGGGAGCTGGATGAGGCCGCAGAGCGGCTGGAAGAGGACGCCCCCTGGTAGGACTGGGGCTGCGTCTGGGGAGAAAACGCCTGGTCCAGCGAGACCCAGGCGGCGGCCGAGGCGCCGATCACACAGACGGCGACAGCGGCCAGAAAGCTTTTGGACGGCATACTGCCTTTTTTGCGCAGAGACATAAGCTGTGACACCTCCGAAATTTTTCAGACATTCATTCTGGATGCTTATCCGTATTTTTGGTGGGGAGCAGCTCTTTTATACCGATGACGAAAAGTAATAGGGCAAAACCGCGGCGCAGCAGGTCCCCGCCCAAAAATTCCGCCAGCCACACCCCGGCGAACACCCCCGGCACCCCGCCCAGCAGCACCAGCCAGAGCCGGCGGAAATCCACCAGGCGGTTTTTCAGGTGGAAGCACAGGCTCACCACCGCCACCGGGATGAAAAACAGCAGGTTGAGGCCCTGGGCCTCCAGCTGGTCCATCCCCTTCACGGCGGTCAGGTAGAGGAGCAGCACCGCGCCGCCGCCCATCCCCAGCGAAGTGACCAGCGCCGCTGCCGCCGCCAGCAGCGCCGTGCCGACGGCGCCCATCAGAAGAACAGGCGGCAGGCCGCAAAGATCGCCATGCCGCCGAAGATCCGCCGCAGCCACAGGGTGCTCAGCCGGGGCAGCAGAATCCCCCCGGCGATGGCGCCCGCCACCGCGCCGGGCAGATAAGCCAGCGCCTGCTGCCAATCCGCCGAGCCGTGGCTCAGGTACATCCAGCCGCTGATGAGGGAGAGGGGCAGGATCACTGCCAGGCAGGTGGCGTGGGATTTTTTCGCCTCCAGGCCGCTCAGCTTCAGCGCCGGCAGCAGCACCATGCCGCCCCCCGAGCCGAACAGCCCGTTTAACAGGCCGGTGCAGGCCCCCAGCAGCAGGATCACCGCTTTTTTCATCCTCATTCCGCCTTTCTTTGCCAAATGGCTGTCTAAACAGTATTTTTCCAGCGCTCGGCCGTTTTATGCAGGCGGCGGATTTTCAGCGGGGGAAGGGGATTTTTTCCACAAAAAAAGGCCGCCCCCAGGGCGGCCGGTGCGGCAGAGTTTGTGAAAATATGGATGGTTTTACCGTCCGGTCAGGCGGCGCACCGCCACCGAAGCGGCCAGGAGCCCGGCGGCCGGCGGCACAAAGGCGCTGCTGGCCGGGCTGCGGCGGCCATCCTGACCCGGCAGGGCGGCCTTGACGGGGGCCTCCAGCGAATAGACCACCGGGACCTCCTCCGGCGGGATGCCCCGGCGGCGCAGCTGGCTGCGCAGCACCCGTGCCAGCTGGCACCCGCAGCCGGCGGTCTCTGCCAGGGTGCCATAGCGCAGCTGGCTGGGGTCCAGGCGGCCCCCGGTGCCCAGGCACACCACCAGGGGGATCTGCCGCTGCCGGCAGCCCTCGATCAGGCAGAGCTTGGCGGTGATGTTGTCGACGGCGTCGATGACAAAATCCGGCTGCCATTCCCAGAGAAAGGCGTCCTGCCCCGGCAGGAAGAATTCCTCCCGGGCGTCGATGTCGCAGCCCGGCCAGATGGAGGCGAGGCGCTCCTTTGCGGCGGCGGCCTTGCTGAGGCCCAGCTTTGGGCGGGTGGCAAGCAGCTGGCGGTTCAGGTTGGTTTCCTCCAGCACGTCCCGGTCGATGAGCATGAGATGCCCGGCGCCGCTGCGCAGGAGCGCCTCCGCTGCGCTGCCGCCGACGCCGCCCAGCCCCAGCACCGCCAGGCGCCGGCGGGCCAGCTCCTCCAGCCCCGCCTGGCCCAGCAGGGGCAGGGTGCGGGCAAGCCAGTGTTCCATATTTTTTGCCTCCCCATGTGAAAAAAGTGAAAGAAGAAGGGAGGCCGGCGCTGCGCCAGCCTCCCGTTATGTTTTATCAAGCCCCGCCGCACGGCTTGCCAGGAGATAAAACCCGGTCCTCAGACAGGGTGGGTGCCAGCCCGCGGTTTCGTTGCTCCCTTCGTCCGCCGAAGCGGGAGGTCTGCAGTCCGCCGCCGGAGCCCGGCTCCCGAACAAATAGGTGTTGGATTATATTTGCCGGCATAAACGCCGGTGCAGCAGGGTGGTTGGCCTTCAATCCTCGAAGTCGTAGAGATCCTCCAGCCGTTTCATAAAGATATCGCTGATGCGGTCAAACTCCGCTTCATCCTCAATCGGTTCCAGAAAGGCCTCGCCGTCTTCTTCCACCGTCTTCAGGATGACCAGCTCGCCGCTGTCCTCCAGCATGCCGGCCGGGTCGTCAAACACCGGGATCAGAGCGACATACTGCTCGTCGCCTTCCTCCAGCGTGTCGGCCACCTCAAAGGTGTGCTCGTTGCCCTCTTCATCCAGCAGGGTCATCAGGTTGGCGCCCTGCTCCTCATAGTCCTGGTTCATTCGGCGAAACCTCCTTTCCGTTTTTTCTGGTGTGAGTTAATAGTAGTACAAAACGGCCTCAAAATCAAGAGGGTATTGGCCTGCTGTGGTATTTTCATAAAATTTTTCAGAAAAAGTTGAAAAAAACTATTGACAAATATGCCCCTGTCGGTTATATTATAGACACAGGGAAAGGATAACATCCCTGAAGAAACAGAAAGGTGGTGGTTCCGGTGTACAGCGAGAATGAGGAGCATTGTTCCAGACGGTTTGGCGCCGAGGATCGCCGCGTGCATCAGAAATAGTTGGCAGCCGCGCCAGTGAGAGTGGCCGCTCCAAAACAAAAGGTTTGTGAACTGGGCGAGCAGTGCGGATGCGAAGCGAAAAACCGGAAAGAACAGGCAGAAAAAGCAATTTCCTTCAATCAATCGGTGCAAGTCAGCAAGGGAGCAGAGAGTCCAATGAAATAGTTTGACTGGATCCAATTCGGCATGTCAGCGCAGGAAAATGGAACGTCAGCGAAAATCTTGGAAATCCTGGAGAACCCAAAAAGCGAAAGGGAGAAATTCCCATGAACAACGCATAACCCGGCAAAACCCTGGAGAAGATTCTTTTAGGAAGATTAGCGGAAACGGAAAGGCGGGAACAGTTACTTCGTAGGTTCGGTCAATTTCCCTGGTGGTCAGGTGCGGACCGGAGAAGCGCGACAGTCTGAAGAGACGTTAAGATAGATCCTGGAAGAAGCCAATCCACAAAAAGCCTTTTGGAGGATGGTTCCCTCAAAAGGAAACCGGCGAAGACCCCAATTCTCTGGAGGATGGTTCCCTCAGGGAAGAGCGTAAGACCAACAGCAAAGATCCAAACGCAAAAACCAGAAGCTTTCTGGAGGATGGTTCCCTCAGAAAGAAACCGTAAGGAGTAAAGAAACCCTTGAACGAAATCGCTTAAAAGGCTGTAACGATAAAAATTTTCGTTACAGCCTTTTCTTTTGTCTGTCGCCGCAGGGCGGCTTTTTTCACAGTGGGCGAAGAAATTCATAAGTTGTTGACAATTTTGCCGGGTGTTTTTGCTATAATAGCCCCAAAGGCCATCCCTGGCGGGCGAAAAAATTCGTCCGGGCAGTTGATTTTGCCGGGGAATCTTGCTATCATTAGGCATAGACCATCAATTTGTTCAGTTTTTGGAGGTAACCAGATGAAACGACTGCTTGCGCTGACTTTGACAGTGCTCATGGCCGGCTCGGTGATGCTCACCGGCTGCGGCGGAGAGGAAGAAACCAGTTCCAGTGAATCGAGCGGAGGGGATACCGTGTCCACAACCGAGCTTCTGCAGTTCCAGGATCCTGCCCCGGGCAGTGAAATCGCTATTATGAAAACTTCCATGGGGGATATCACCCTGATGTTCTTCCCGGAGCAGGCCCCCAAGGCGGTGGAAAACTTCGTCACCCACGCCAAGAACGGCTATTACAACGGGCTGACCTTCCACCGGGTCATCAATGACTTTATGATCCAGGGCGGCGACCCCAGCGGCAATGGCACCGGCGGCGCCAGCATCTGGGATGAGCCCTTTGAGGATGAGTTCACCACCGAGCTGCACAACTTCCGCGGTGCGCTGAGCATGGCCAATTCCGGCTCCAACACCAACGGCAGCCAGTTCTTCATCGTGCAGGGCAACGCCGTGGACGAGAGCCTGGTCTCCCAGATGGAGCAGAGCAACGCCTTCTCGGAGGAAGTGATCGCCAAGTATGAAGAGGTGGGCGGCTATCCCCAGCTGGATTACCGTCATACCGTGTTCGGCCAGGTGATCGACGGCATGGATGTGGTTGACGCCATCGCCGCGGTGGAAACCGACGAGAACGACGCCCCGGTGGAGCCGGTCATCATCGAGTCCATCGAGATCCAGACGGTGGAATAAGCCCTTTGGGGAAACTTTGAATCAAAAAGCGGGCCCGGGCCCGCTTTTTTGTTTTGCCCGGCGCCGGCCCCAAAGAGGGTCAAGGCGTTCCCCGCCGGCGCTGCTGGGATAAAAACAGCAGCCGGTGCTGGCTTTCCTCCTCCCGGGCGGCCTGATAGCCGGCGGCGAAGGCCTCCTTTACCAGGGCCAGCTGGTCGCCGAAAAGCCGGTCGTAGCCGTCGCTTTCCAAAAAACGGTCAAAGGCGCGGTCGGCGCCCTCCAAAATCGATGGCTGCATCTGCGGCGGTCCCTCCTTTTTTGCTTTCTGCCTGTTAGTGTGGCTGGCCGGGGGGCAAAACATACGGTGGAAATGGAAAAAGCCGGCGGCCTGTTCCGGCTGCCGGCGTGTTTGTTTTTTGCAGGGGGGTTATTTATTGAAAATATTCTCGCTGCTGTACCGGTAGACGGAAAGCACCAGCCCCAGGCTCATATACAGCGTCACCACCGAAGTGCCGCCAGCGGAGATAAAGGGCAGCGTCAGCCCGATAACCGGCAGCACCCCCAGGCACATGCCCAGATTGGCGATGATCTGGGCTGCCAGCTGGCTGAACACCCCGGCGCAGATATACAGCCCCAGCGGGTCTTTGGCGCGGGTGCCGGTGCGCAGCACCTGATAGCACAAAAATGCCAGCAGCACGATCACCCCCAGGCAGCCGATGAAGCCGGTGGCGTTGCCGATGAAGGAGAAGATAAAATCGTTCTGGATCTCCGGCACATAGACATGGCTGCCGCTGTAGACCCCGCTGCCGAATACGCTGCCCGAGCCGATGGCCATTTGGCCGGTGATCTGCTGATAGCCGATGCCCTGGGGATCCAGCTCGGGGTTTAAAACGGTGAGGATGCGGTTGCGCTGATCCTCTGAAAAGATAAAAAACCACAGGATGGGCAATGCCGCCAGCACTGCTCCCGCTGCCCCCAGGATGTAGCGCCATTCCAGCCCGGCGGCAAACAGCATCCCCACAAAAATGGCGGCGAAAATCAGCGCGGTGCCGTCATCCCCCTGCAGATGGATGAGCAGCACCGGCGCCGCCCCGTGCAGGCAGAGCAGGGCCAGGGTTTTGGGCTGGTTGACCGTCTCCCGCACCAGGCTCAAATGGTAGGCGAAGGAAAGGATGAAGGAGACCTTGAGCAGCTCCGACGGCTGGAAGGACATGCCAAAGGGCAGAATCAGCCACGCCTTGTCATCCGCCCCGCCCCGCTGCGCCCCGATGACAAAGGTCAGCAATACCAAAAGCAGCGCCACCGGCACATGGATTTTCCACATCCGGGCCATAAAGTGATAGTCAAACAGCGAGACCACCACCGCGGCGATCAGCCCCAGGGCCAGGGCGATCAGCTGCACCCAGAAGCGCCGGGGCTCGGTCAGGCCGGAGTGCACAATGCCGCTGAGCATAAAAAGGCTCACCAGCGAGGCCCCCAGGCACCCCAGCAGCAGCGGAGCGTCCGAAGCCTTGAGAAAGCGGTAAGCCTGATGGAAAAGTTGTTTCAAAAAAAGCCCCTCCGTTCCGCGGGCTGCGGCAGGCTGCTGCCGCTTGATGGCTTTTATTATACCCCGCCCTCACCGGGAAAGTAAAGAAATTCCCTGTAAATTATAGAAACTTTCTTTGTTTTATCCTGCGTTTATGTTATAATGACTAAATAAAGGGAAAAACTGCCGCCGCCTTTTGGCAAGATACAGGAAAAAGCCGCGCGGCAATGGCGAAAGGAAGCGTGTGAGAATGCTGACAGATATCCAGATCGCCCAGCAGGCGAAGATGAAAAAAATCACCGAGGTGGCAGAGGGCCTGGGCATCCGGCCGGAGGAGCTGGAGCCCTACGGCCACTATAAGGCCAAGCTGTCGGAGGAGCTGTTCGACCGGGTGAAGGACCGCCCGGACGGCAAGCTGATTTTGGTGACGGCCATCAACCCCACCCCGGCAGGCGAGGGCAAGACCACCACCACCGTGGGCCTGGGCCAGGCCATGGCCAAAATCGGCAAAAAAGCCATCATCGCCCTGCGGGAGCCTTCCCTGGGGCCGGTGTTCGGCATCAAGGGCGGCGCGGCCGGCGGCGGCTATGCCCAGGTGGTGCCCATGGAGGACATCAACCTGCATTTCACCGGCGATATGCATGCCATCACGGCGGCCAATAACCTGCTGTGCGCCATGATTGACAACCATCTGCAGCAGGGAAACGAGCTGGGCATCGACCCCAGGCGCATCCTCTTTAAGCGCTGCCTGGATATGAACGACCGGGTGCTGCGCAATATTGTGGTGGGCCTGGGCGGCAAGGCCAACGGCGTGCCCCGGGAGGATGGCTTCCAGATCACGGTGGCCAGCGAGGTCATGGCGATTTTGTGCCTGGCCAGCGACACCGCCGACCTGAAAAAGCGGCTGGGCGACATCCTGGTGGCCTATACCTATGCCGGCAAGCCGGTGTATGCGCGGGACCTGAAGGTGGACGGCGCCATGACGGTGCTGCTCAAGGATGCCATCAAGCCCAACCTGGTGCAGACGCTGGAAAACACCCCCGCCCTGATGCACGGCGGGCCTTTTGCCAACATCGCCCACGGCTGCAACTCGGTGAGAGCCACCAAGCTGGCCCTCAAGCTGGCGGATTACTGCATCACCGAGGCGGGCTTCGGCAGCGATCTGGGCGCGGAGAAGTTTATGGATATCAAGTGCCGCTATGCGGGGCTGGCCCCCTCGGCGGTGGTGCTGGTGGCCACCCTGCGCGCGCTGAAATATAACGGCGGCGTGCCCAAGGCCGACGTGGGCAAGGAGAACACCGAGGCCCTCAAGGCCGGCCTGTGCAACCTGGAGGCCCATATCGACAACATGCGCGGCTATGGCGTGCCGGTGGTGGTGGCCATCAACAAATTCCCCACCGACACCGAAGAGGAGCTGCGGGTGCTGGCGGCCTTCTGCAAGGAGAAGGGCGTGGAGTATGCCCTTTCCGCCGTGTTTGAGCAGGGCGGCGAAGGCGGCCGCGACCTGGCCGAAAAGGTGGTGGCGGCCTGCGAGCAGCCCTCTCAGTTCCATGTGCTGTACGACGAGAAGCTGCCCATCAAGGAGAAAATCTCCATCATCGCCACCAGAATCTACGGCGCCGACGGGGTCAACTACACCTCCCAGGCGGAAAAGATGATCGCCGAAATCGAGTCCCTGGGCCAGGCGGGCCTGCCCATCTGCGTGGCCAAGACCCAGTACTCCCTGTCGGATAACCAGAACCTGCTGGGCCGGCCCAAGGGCTTTGCCATCACGGTGCGGGATGTGCGCCTTTCCGCCGGGGCGGGCTTTATCGTGGCGCTGACCGGCGATATCATGACCATGCCCGGCCTGCCCAAGGCCCCCGCCGCCTGCAGCATCGACCTGAAGGAGGACGGCGAGATCGTCGGCCTGTTCTGATGGGGGCGGCAGAGGAATACCTGACCCGCAGCCCGGCTGAGACCGAGGCGGTGGCCCGGCAGTTTGCCGCGTCGCTGCAGCCGGGGGAGATCGTGGCCTACCGGGGCCCCATGGGGGCGGGCAAGACCGCCTTCACCCGGGGGGTGGCGTCTTATTTCGGGCTGGAGGATCAGGTCAGCAGCCCCACCTTCGCCCTGGTCAACGAATACCGGGGCGGCGGGGTGAAGCTCTTCCACTTCGATTTGTACCGCGTCAGCGGCTGGGAGGGGCTTTACTCCATCGGCTTTTTTGACTACCTGGACCAGGGGGCCATCCTGCTGGTGGAATGGAGCGAAAACGCCGCCGGCGCCATTGAGGAGCCGGTGACGCTGGTCACCCTGGAAATTCTGGATGAAACCACCCGGCGGATCACCGTCCGGCGGAGGGTTCTCCTAACGGAAGAGGGAATCCAATGAAGATTCTGGCCATAGAAACATCCTCCCGGGCGGGGTCTGCCGCCCTGATGGAGGAGGACCGCCTGATCGGCGAGAGCTATCTTGACGGCGGGCTGACCCACAGCCAGACGGCTTTGCCTATGGCACAGCAGGTGCTGCGCCTGGCGGGCACCGCCTGGCGGGAGGTGGACGCCTTTGCCGTATCGGTGGGGCCGGGGTCTTTCACCGGGCTGCGCATCGGCATCGCCACCGTCAAGGGCCTGGCCGACGCGCAGGAAAAGCCCTGCTACGGCATCTCCACCCTGGAGGGGCTGGCCTGGAACCTGGCCGGCTTTGCCGGGTGGATCTGCCCGGTGCTGGATGCCCGCTGCGGGCAGATTTATACGGCGCTCTTTTACGGCGACGGGGAAAGGGTCCTCCGCCGGGGCGAAGACCTGGCCATGGCGGCCGCCCAGCGGCTGGAGGAGCTTTGTGCCCTGGAGGGGCCCATCTGGCTGGTGGGGGACGGGGCAAAGCTCTGCTATGACGGCTGGAAAAGCCGCCTGCCCGGGCTTCGCCTGGCCCCGGCTGCGCTGCGGCAGCAGCGGGCCTCCTCCCTGGCGGCGGCGGCGCTGGCCGGCGCGGCTGTGCCGGTGCCTGCGGATCAGCTGGCGCCGGTTTATCTGCGGCGCCCCCAGGCGGAACGGGAGCGCCTGGCAAAATTACAACAAGAAGGAGCAGAGTTATGATTGCACTGGGCAGTGACCACGGCGGTTACGCGCTGAAGGAAGAGATTAAAAAACACCTGGAGGAGCGGGGCATCCCCTACCGGGATTACGGCACCGATTCCACCGCGTCGGTGGATTATGCCGTCTTTGCCCAGCGGGTGGCGCTGGCAGTCACCGGCGGCGAGGCGGAAAAGGGCATCCTCTGCTGCGGCACGGGGGTGGGCATTTCCATGGCGGCCAACAAGGTCCGCGGGGTGCGCGCCGCCTGCTGCTCGGATTATTACAGCGCCAAATTTACCCGCCTGCACAACGACGCCAACATCCTGTGCATGGGCGGGCGCGTGGTAGGCCCCGGGCTTGCCTGCGAAATGGTGGACGTGTTTTTGGATACCGCCTTTGAGGGCGGGCGCCATCAGCGCCGCATCGACCAGATTGCGGCCATCGAGCGGGGCGAAACGCTGGAATAAGCCGCCCTGCCGGAAGGAGGAGACATGATGCCGGGAAACCGAAAATTACTTGTTTTGCTGCTGGCGGCGGCGCTGTGCTTCGGCATCACCGGATGTGCGGGGGAAGAGGAAGGCGCAAGCCCCTCTGCGCCGGAGAGCGTCTCCAGCGCGGCTGAGGCGCCGGCGGGCGATTCGGCTGCATTGCCGGATGACAGCCTGGCCAGCGAAGAGCCGCTGGTCTATACCGATGAGGCGCTGCACTTCCAGGTGGAGCTGCCCGAGCTGCTCAAAGGGCATCTGAAAATCGAAACGGCGACCCGCCAGGCCTATGGGGAGACGGTCTCCACCGTGGGGGTGTATTATCAGAACGGGGACGCCGTCGCCCATGTGCTTTCGCTGGAAGAGATGAGCGAAGAGGTCTGGCAGCAGATGCAGGCGGAGGGCGGCCCCCTGGGCGAAGAGCTGGCCCGTTCCCGGGATGGCCGTGTGGTGGTGCTGAACACCCTGCAGTCCAACCCCTTTGCCGAGGGCACGGAGGATTACGAGCTGTTCCAGCAATTGCCGGACGAATTGGCCGTGGTGCGGGAGAGCTTCCAGTTCCTGCCCGAAGAATAAGGAAAAATGCCTGACCCTAGGCTGCAAGAATAGAAAGGAGAGGTAGCAGTGGCAAATAAACCGGTTATTATGGATCATCCTTTGATTCAACACAAGCTTTCCCTTTTGCGGGATAAAAACACCGGCTCCAAGGAGTTCCGGGAGCTGACCGCTGAGGTGACCATGCTCATGTGCTATGAGGCGACCCGGGATCTTCCCTTGAAAGAAGTGGAGATCGAGACCCCCATGGCGGTGGCCAAGGCCAAGATCATCTCCGGGCGCAAGATGGCCTTTGTGCCCATCCTGCGGGCGGGCATCGGCATGGTGGATGCCATCCTCACGCTGGTGCCGGCGGCCAAGGTGGGGCACATCGGCATCTACCGCGATCCCGATACCCACAAGCCGGTGGAGTATTACTGCAAGCTGCCCAGCGACATTGCGGACCGGGAGGTCATCGTGCTGGATCCCATGCTGGCCACCGGCGGCAGCGCGGTGGATGCAATCTCGCTGTTAAAGCGCAAGGGCGTCAAGACCATCAAGTTTATGTGCATCATCGCGGCGCCGGAGGGCATGGAGCATCTGACCACGGCGCATCCCGACGTGCAGGTCTACTGCGCGGCGCTGGATGAGGGCCTCAACGAGAACAAATACATCGTCCCCGGCCTGGGGGATGCGGGCGACCGCATTTTCGGCACCAAATAATGATCGGCGGGCGGCTCTGGCAGCAGGGCCGCCCGTCATGCTGCCCGGTGGCAAAACCGCTTAACTTTCCCGTCAGAAAAAAGGCAAAAATGGCGGAAGTGATAATTTTTTCTCCCACAGGGAAAAGGCAGGTAAAATTCTCTTGAAAACAGGGGTAAAACTTGCGATAATGTAATATGGATACCAGTGAAGTACACAGGCCCTGCGGGGCCGGGGAGTGAGCCTATGAGAGAGAATATCTGCGCGGTGATTCTGGCGGCCGGGGACGGCAAACGGATGCATTCCCGCCGGCCCAAGGCGCTGTGCCAGGTGCTGATGGAGCCGATGATCGGCTGGGTGACCCGCTTCTGCCGCAGGGCCGGGGTGGAGGAAATCTGCATCGTCACCGGCGAGGGCGGCCAGCTGATCCAGGAGGCGGTGGGCCCGGGGGTCCATTACGCCTGCCAGCGGGAGCGCCGCGGCACCGGCCATGCGCTGAGGATGGCGGAACAGTTTCTGCGCGGCAGCAGCGCCGGGACCGTGCTGGTGCTCAACGGGGACGCGCCCTTTGTCAGCGACCGGGTGATCGCCCATCTGGCGCAGACCCACCGGCAGGAAGAAAACGCCGTGACGGTGCTCAGCGCCCATTTGGAGCAGCCCCGCGGCTACGGACGCATCCTGCGGGAAGCGGACGGGGCGCTGGCCGCCATTGTGGAGGAGGCCGACGCCGACGAGGCGGTGCGCCTGATCCAGGAGGTCAACTCGGGGGCCTACTGCATCGAGAAGAGCTTTTTGCTGGAGGCTTTCAGCCGCTTTGACTGCCGCAACGCCCAGGGGGAATATTATCTGACCCAGGTGGTGGAGATCGCCCGCAGCATGGGGCTCAGGGCCGGGGCCTGCCTGGAGGAGGACCCTCTGGCCGCCATGGGCGCCAACGACCGCCGGCAGCTGGCTCAGCTTAATGAGCTGGCCCGCCGCCGCGTGCTGGAGCGGCTGTATGAGGCGGGGGTGGATATCCCCTGCACGGACGGGGTGCTGGTTTCCCCCACGGCGCAGGTGGGCCGGGATGCCTGCATCCTGCCCGGCAGCGTGATCAAGGGGGACTGCGTCATCGGCGAGGGGGCGGTCATCGGCCCCAACACCTGGCTGGAAAACAGCCGCGTGGGGGCGGACAGCACCGTCAACAGCTGCCAGGTCTACGAGGCCGAGATCGGCGCGGGCTGCACCATCGGGCCCTTCACCTATCTGCGGCCGGGCACCCGGATCGGCAATCAGGTGAAGATCGGCGATTTTGTAGAGGTGAAAAACAGCACCGTCGGCGACCATACCTCGGTGGCGCATCTGACCTATGTGGGGGATGCCGACGTGGGCCGCGGGTGCAATTTTGGCTGCGGGGTGGTGCTGGTCAACTACGACGGGGAGAAAAAATACCGCAGCACCATCGGCGATGACGCCTTTATCGGCTGCAACGCCAACCTGATCTCCCCGGTCACGGTGGGGGACGGCGCCTATGTGGCGGCGGGCACCACCCTGACCCAGGATGTGCCGGAGGGCGCCCTGGCCATCGGCCGGGCCCGGCAGCAGAACAAGCCCGGCTGGATGGAAAAAACCGGAAAATTCAAAGGGCGCCGCTAAGGCGGGAAAGCAAAGGGACGTTAAGAATACCGCCATGGGGGCGGCAAAGATAAAAGAGGAGTGTAAGAGATGAATTTACACGGCAAGGATATCAAAATTTTCGCGGGCAATTCCTGCCCCAAGGTGGCGGAGGCCATCGCCCGGCAGCTGGGCCTGCCGCTGGGCAAGAGCACGGTGGGGGCGTTTTCCGACGGGGAGATCAGCGTTTCCATCGAGGAGTCGGTGCGCGGCTCGGACGTGTTTGTGGTGCAGTCCACCTGCGGGCCGGTCAACCAGCACCTGATGGAGCTGCTCATCATGATCGACGCCTTCAAGCGCGCTTCGGCGGGCCGCATCACCGCGGTGATGCCCTATTTCGGCTATGCCCGTCAGGACCGCAAGGCCAAGGCGAGAGATCCCATCTCCGCCAAGCTGGTGGCGGATCTTTTGACCACCGCCGGCGCCGACCGGCTGCTCACCATGGACCTGCATGCCGCGCAGATCCAGGGCTTCTTTGATATCCCGGTGGATCATCTGCTGGGCGTGCCGCTGCTGGCGCCCTATTTTGCGGAAAAATTCAAGGATCAGCTGCAGGATGTGGTGGTCGTCTCCCCGGATCTGGGCTCGGTGACCCGTGCCCGCAAATTTGCCGAGCGCATCGAGGCGCCCATCGCCATTATCGATAAGCGCCGCCCCAAGGCCAACGTCAGCGAGGTGATGAACATCATCGGCGACGTGGCGGGCAAGATCGCCATCCTGGTGGATGACATGGTGGATACCGCCGGCACCCTCTGCAACGCCGCCAACGCCCTCAAGGAAAAGGGCGGCTGCCGCGAGGTGTATGCCTGCGCGACCCACGGCGTGCTTTCCGGCCCGGCGATCGGCCGCATCAACGACAGCTGCATCAAAGAGCTGGTGATGCTGGACAGCATCCCGCTGGACCATGTGGACTGCAGCAAGATCGTGCCGCTGTCGGTGGCGCCGGTGTTTGCCGAGGCCATCGAGCGCATCTATGCGGATAAGCCGGTTTCTCCCTTGTTCAACTGATTGCTGCAGAAGCTTAGATCATAAAGACGGCGCAGCGGGGGGCCCTTCGGGGCTTCCCGCTCAGTGCCGGTTAAGAGGATTTTGTCGAAAGGATGGATGTTATGGCAATTTTTGGGCGGTTTTCCTCCGGCGGGGCGGCGGAATATCTGGTGGTGGGGCTGGGCAATCCCGGCCGGGAATATGAGAACACCCGCCACAACGCCGGTTTTATGGCGGTGGATCATCTGGCCGCCAGGGCGGGCATCCCGGTCCAGCGCATCCGCTTTAAATCCCTCTGCGGCACCGGGCAGATCGCCGGGCGGCAGGTGCTGCTGCTCAAGCCCACCACCTATATGAATCTTTCCGGCCAGGCGGTGCAGGAGGCCATGGCCTTCTATAAAATCCCGCCGGAGAGGACCCTCATCCTCTTTGATGATATTTCGCTGGATGTGGGGCGCATCCGCATCCGCCGCAAGGGCAGCGACGGCGGCCACAACGGCATGAAAAACATCATCTATTTGAGCGGCAGCGACGCCTTCCCCCGGGTGAAGATCGGCGTGGGGCAGAAGCCCCATCCCGACTACGACCTGGCGAAATGGGTGCTCAGCCGCTTCACCGCCGGGGAGCAGAAGCTGCTCCGGGAGGAGATGGACCGCATCGCCGACGCGGCGGAGCTGGTTTTGGCAGGCAGAATCGACGAAGCCATGAACCGCTATAACGGGTGAGGGGGCCTGGCTGTGAAGGGATTTGAACAGCTTTTTCTGCCGCTGCGGCAGATGCAGGAACTGAAAAGCCATCTGGAACACGGCTCATCGCCAGCGCTGGCGGTGGGCCTTTCCGGCGTGCAGAAAGCGGTGGCCGCCGCCAGCCTGATGCTGGCGCTGGGGCGGCCGGGGCTGATCCTCTGCCCGCAGGAATCCGACGCCCACCGGCTGACGGAGGATCTCAAATGCCTGCTGGGGGAGGAGGCGGTGCTGCTCTATCCCCAGCGGGACTATACCCTGACGGAGGTGGAGGGGGTCTCCCGCGAGTATGAGCAGGAGCGGCTGCGGGTGCTTTCCCGCCTGGCGGCCGGGCCGGTGACGGTGGTGGCCAGCGTCAGCGCCGCCATCCAGCGCACCATGCCCCGGGAGGAGCTTGCCCGCCGCACCCTGAGCTTAAAACCCGGCGACAGGCTGCCGGTGGAGCAGCTGCTGGGCCATCTGTTGGAGGCGGGGTACGAATCCGCCCACCAGGTGGAGGGGCCGGGGCAGTTTTCCCGCCGGGGCGGCATTGTGGACCTGTTTTCCCCCCAGCAGGAAAACCCCTGCCGCATCGAGTATTGGGACGATGAAATCGACACCATCAGCACCTTTTCGGTGGAGACCCAGCGCCGGATGGAAGGGCTCCCCCGGCTGGATATTACCCCGGGCCGGGAGGTGATCCCCGCGGCGGACGGCAGCCTCGCCGCCGCGCTGCAGGCCAGGCTGGAGGCCCTGGGGGGCCGGGAAAAGCCCTGGCGCGCCCGGGTGGAGCAGGATCTGGCCCGCCTGAAGGACGGGCTGGGCCTGGCGAGCTATGACCGGTATCTGGAGCTGATCTACCCCGGCGCCCAGACGCTGCTGGATTACTGCAGCGGGCACCTGGTCTTTTTATCCGAAAGCGCCAACCTGCGGGAGGCTGTCTCGGGGGATAACAGCCAGCTGCGGGAGGATATCGCCCTCCTGCTGGAAAAAGGCGAGCTGCCCGAGGGCTGCGGCGCCTATCTGTGGAGCGAGCGGGAGTATGTGGACTGGCTGCGCGGCACCCCGGCGGTGATTTTCGATTCCTTTGCCCGCAGCGTGCCGGAGATCCCCCTGGCCCAGGTGATGGAGATCCGCTGCCGGCAGCTTTCCACCTGGAGCGGGGATCTGGGCCAGCTGCGGGAGGATCTGGACTATTACCTGCAGGAGGGCTACCGGGTGGTGATCGCCGCCGGCACCGAGCGGGCGGCCAAGGCGCTGCGGGATGACCTGGTGCGGATGAAATACCATCCTTCCTACAGCGTGGAGATCCCGCCGCTGCAGCCGGGGCAGATCGCCGTGACCACCGGCACCCTTTCCGCCGGGTTTGAATTCACCGATCTGGGGCTGGCCTTCATCACCCATGCCAAAACCGCCGCCCAGCACCGGCGCCGCCAGCGCCGCGACCCCAACCGCAAGGCGGTGCGGGATATTTCCGATTTGACGGTCGGGGATTATGTGGTCCATTCCGCCCACGGCATCGGCATCTTCAGCGGCATTGTCAAGCGGACCATCCAGGGGGTCACCAAGGATTACCTGCAGATCAAATACGCCGGCACCGACACGCTGTTTGTGCCGGTGACCCAGCTGGACCTGGTGGCCCGGTATGTGGGCCCCCGGGAGGATGGCAAAATCCGCCTCAACCGCTTAAACTCGGCAGAATGGCAGAAGACCCGCCAGCGGGTCAAATCCGCCGTGCGGGATATGGCCCGGGAGCTGATCGCCATCTATTCCCAGCGGCTGGGCGCCAAGGGCTTCGCCTTCTCGCAGGACAGCGACTGGCAGCGGGAATTTGAGGAGCGCTTCCCCTACGAGGAGACGGAGGACCAGCTGGTCTGCGCCGCCCAGATCAAGGAGGATATGGAAAAGCCTGTCCCCATGGACCGGCTGCTCTGCGGGGATGTGGGCTTCGGCAAGACGGAGGTGGCGCTGCGGGCGGTGTTCAAATGCATGATGGATTCCAAGCAGTGCGCCGTGCTGGTGCCCACCACTATCCTGGCCTGGCAGCATTACCAGACCTTTTTGCAGCGGCTGGAGGGCTTCCCCATCACGGTGGAGCTGCTCTCCCGCTTCCGCAGCGCCAAGGAGCAGAAAGAGACCATCGCCCGGCTGAAAACCGGCGAGGTAGATGTGGTCATCGGCACCCACCGCCTTTTGCAGAAGGATGTGGTCTTTAAAGACCTGGGGCTCTGCGTCATCGATGAGGAGCAGCGCTTCGGCGTGGCCCACAAGGAGCGCTTCAAGGAGCTGAAAAACAGCGTGGATGTGCTCACGCTGTCGGCGACGCCCATCCCCCGCACCCTCAACATGGCCATGAGCGGCATCCGGGATATGTCGGTGATCGAGCAGGCCCCCCAGGACCGCCAGCCGGTACAGACCTATGTGATCGAGCACGACTGGGCGGTCATCACCCAGGCCATCCGCCGGGAGCTGCGAAGGGGCGGGCAGGTGTTTTATCTGCACAATGTGATCGATTCCATCTCCGGCTGTGCGGACCGCCTGCAGGAGCTGCTGCCTGACGCCCGCATCGGCGTGGCCCACGGCCGCATGGGGGAGGAGGAGCTCAGCCGGGTCTGGCGGGCCCTGATGGAGCAGGAGATCGACATCCTGGTCTGCACCACCATCATCGAGACGGGGGTGGACGTGACCAACTGCAACACCCTTATCATCGAGGATGCCGACCGGATGGGCCTTTCCCAGCTGTATCAGATCCGGGGCCGGGTGGGCCGCGGCAGCCGCCGGGCCTTCGCCTATTTCACCTTCCGCCGGGGCAAGAGCCTCAGCGACGTGGCTTCCAAGCGGCTGGAGGCCATCCGGGATTTCACCTCCTTCGGCTCCGGCTTCCGCATCGCCATGCGGGATATGGAGATCCGCGGGGCGGGCAACATCCTGGGGGCCAAGCAGCACGGGCACATGGAGTCGGTGGGCTATGACATGTATGTGCGCCTGCTCAGCCAGGCGGTGGAGGAAGAGCGCGGAGAGACGCCCAAGGCGGCCGCCGAGTGCATGATCGACATCGCCATCGAAGCCCACATCCCGGAGGATTATATCGAGGATCTCAGCCAGCGCATCGATATTTACAAAAAGATTGCCGCCATCCAGAGCGAACAGGATGCCCTGGACGTCACCGACGAGCTGATCGACCGCTTTGGCGATCCGCCGGCGGCGGTGCAGGGGCTGATCCAGGTGGCGCTGGTGCGGGGCCGGGCAGCCCTGGCGGGTATTCAGGAGATCTCCCAGCGGGGCGGCAGCGTGCTGTTTTATCCCGAGCAGGTGGATATGGCCCGGGTTTCCCGCCTTTCCGCCGCCATGAAGGGGCGGGTGCTGCTCTCTATGGGGATGCGGCCATACCTCACGGTGAAAATCGCCCCTTCTTCCACCGCGCTGGAGACCATCGCCCAGGTGGTGGAGCTCCTCTTGCAGGAGCCGCCGGCCGGGCCGGAGGCCTAAAGCCGGGCTATGGACAACTTTACCCCGGTGGTGTATAATATTGGACATATTGATTTCCATATAAAACAGGAGGGAAAC
This sequence comes from Candidatus Neoruminococcus faecicola, assembly GCA_904398325.1. Classification (GTDB taxonomy): domain Bacteria; phylum Bacillota; class Clostridia; order Oscillospirales; family Ruminococcaceae; genus Neoruminococcus; species Neoruminococcus faecicola. The sequence continues at coordinate 26,636 of CAJFPC010000062.1, forward strand.
CCCATGAAGACCAAGAAAACCCTTGTCGCCCTGCTGCTTTCCGCCGCGGTGCTTTCCGCCGGCTGCAGCAACGACGATACCAGCTGGGTGGCATCCTATCGGGAGGAGCAGCTGCCTGCGGGGGTGTATCTTTCCATGATGATGGATAACACCGCCGCAGCCCTTTCTTCCCAGGAGGACCCCGCCACTTCGCTGAAAGGCCGGCAGGTGGACGGGCAGGACGCCTATACCTGGATTTCGGAAAAGACCCAGAGCGATGTGGCGGTTTATTACGCGGTGGAGGACAAGGCGGAGGAATACGGCATCCAGCTGGATGAGAACCAGCTGGCCTACGCCCAGGCCATGGCGGAGCAGCATTGGGCCCAGCTGCAGGAGGTTTATGAGGATAACGGCGTCTCCCAGGCGTCTTATCAGATGCGGCTGGAGAACACCCTTAAGCAGTCGGCGCTTTTCTTTGAGCTGTATGGCGAGGGCGGCGAGCGGGAGGTCTCCGACGAGGAGCTGACGGCTTATTATAACGAGAATTACGCCCGGGTGAATTTCCTGAGCTTCTCCAAGACCAACAGCGAAGGGGAAAACGACGACCCGGACTATCTGGCCCAGCGGCGGCAGGAGGCCCAGGGCTATCTGGACCGCGCCAACGCCGGGGAGGATTTTGTGGACCTGGTCATTGAGAAGGAAGAGGCAGACGCCGCCGCCAGCGGCGGGGAAGTGCACGACCACAACGAGCCGGGCGCCCACGAGCTGCTGGTGACCCGGAACAGCATGTACGACGAGGAGTTTATCGCCGGCTGCTTTGACGCCGAGCCCGGCGTGCCGGTGCTGTTTGAGACGGAAAGCAACTACTATGTGGTCAACCGCATCCCCCTGGACCCGGAGGCGGAGGATTATGCTTCGACGCTGAGCAGCCTGCTTTTGGAAATGAAGCAGCAGGAGTTTACCGACACCATGACCCAGTGGGGTGAGGAGATCGCCGGCCAGATCACCTACAACCAGGCCGCGCTGGAGGAATACCAGCCCCAGGATATCGATCTGGGCGCCTGATTCCGCCCGAGGAGGATGCCCGACATGCAGCTGAATCTGGAAGGGGTGCTGACCGGCCTGGGCTGCCTGGCGGTGATCGGTCTATTCCATCCCATTGTGATCTGGTGCGAATATTATTTCACCGACCGGGTGTGGCCGGTGTTTTTGGCGGCGGGGGCGGCCTTTTTGGGGGTGTCGCTGCTGCTGCAGGGGCTGCCTGCCGCCCTGTGCGGGGTGACCGGGGCCGCCTGCTTGTGGAGCATCCGGGAACTCAA
>CAJFPC010000063.1 GCA_904398325.1 Candidatus Neoruminococcus faecicola
ACCCACAACCATCCCACCGAAATCGAGCCCTTCGGCGGCGCGGCCACCTGCCTGGGCGGCGCCATCCGCGACCCGCTCTCGGGCAGAAGCTATGTATACCAGGCCATGCGGGTCACCGGCGCTGCCGACCCGCTGGTAAAGGTTTCAGATACCATCCCCGGCAAGCTGCCCCAGCGCAAAATCGTCACCGCGGCGGCGGCGGGCTACAGCTCCTACGGCAACCAGATCGGCCTGGCCACCGGCCTGGTGGAGGAGATCTACCACCCCGGCTATCTGGCCAAGCGCATGGAGGTGGGCGCCATCATCGCGGCAGCCCCGGCGGACCATGTGATCCGCCAGCGCCCGCAGGACGGCGACGTGGTCATCCTGCTGGGCGGGCGCACCGGCCGCGACGGCTGCGGCGGCGCCACCGGCTCCTCCAAGAGCCACACGGTGGAATCTTTGGAGCACTGCGGCGCCGAGGTGCAGAAGGGCAACCCCCCTGAGGAGCGCAAAATCCAGCGCCTGTTCCGCAACCCGGAGGCCACCCGCCTCATCAAGCGCTGCAACGACTTCGGTGCCGGCGGCGTATCGGTGGCCATCGGCGAATTGGCCGACGGGCTGGAAATCCAGCTGGACCGGGTGCCCAAGAAATACGAGGGCCTGGACGGCACCGAGCTTGCCATCAGCGAATCCCAGGAGCGGATGGCCGTGGTGGTGGCCGCTGCAGACGCCGAGCGCTTCCAGCAGCTGGCCCACGCGGAAAACCTGGAATCCACCATCGTGGCCAAGGTGACCGAATCCCCCCGCCTGGTCATGCACTGGAAGGGCAAGGTCATCGTGGACCTCTCCCGGGAGTTCCTCTCCTCCAACGGCGCGAAGAAATTCACCGACGTGACGGTGGAGGCCCCCAAGGCGCCCCAGCCCGAAGAAGCGCCCGCCACCCATCGGGAACGGATGCGCCGGCTGGTGGGCGACCTGAATATCTGCTCCCAGAAGGGGCTGGTGGAGCGGTTCGATTCCACCATCGGCGCAGGCAGCGTATTCATGCCCTTCGGCGGGCGGTACCAGCTGACGCCGGTGCAGGCCATGGTGGCCAAGCTCCCGGTGCTGGAGGGGGAAACCTCCACCTGCTCGATCATGGCCTACGGCTTCAACCCCTACCTTTCCTCGCAGGACCCCTACCTGGGCGCCATGCTGGCGGTGGTGGAATCGGTGGCCAAGGTGGTGGCTGCCGGCGGCTCCGCCAAGCGGTGCTGGCTCTCCTTCCAGGAATATTTTGAGCGGCTGGGCCATGACCCGCACCGCTGGGGCAAGCCCATGAGCGCCCTGCTGGGCGCGCTGGAAGCCCAGATGGCCCTGGGCATCGGCGCCATCGGCGGCAAGGATTCCATGTCCGGCTCCTTTGAGCAGATCGACGTGCCCCCCACCCTCATCAGCTTTGCCGTCTCCACCGGCCGCACCGACCGGGTGGTCTCGCCGGAATTTGAGGGGGCGGGCAACCGGGTCTACCTGATGGCCCCCCGCTACCATGAGGACGGCACCCCCGACTTTGAGTCGGTAGCCACCAACTTCTCCCGGATGGAGCGGCTGATCGGCACCGGCCTGGTGCGCTCCGCCTGGGCTGTCACCAAGGGCGGCATGGCAGAGGGCCTCTTTAAGATGTGCATCGGCAACCGTCTGGGCTTTGAGCTGGACAGCTCCTTTGCCGAGGATTTATACACCCCCGTTTACGGCGCCTTCCTGGTGGAGTGCACCGGCGCGGTGGAAGGGGTCCCGCTGGTGGGCCGCACCACCGAGGATTACACCCTCACCCTGGGCGGCGAAAAGCTGGACCTGGCCGCGCTGCAGAGCATCTACCAGGGCAAGCTGGCCCCGGTGTATCCCGACTTTATCCCCACACCGGAGGAAGAGGTGCGGGAATACGCCTTCCTTTCCATCCAGCGGGCGCGGCCGGCCACCCGGGTGGCCAAGCCCCGGGTGCTGCTGCCGGTGTTCCCCGGCACCAACTGCGAATATGACACCGCCCGCGCCTTCCAGCAGGCCGGGGCGGAGACCACGGTCTTCGTCATCCGCAATCTGACGGCCGCCGATATTGAGGAATCCATCTCCGCCTTTGTGCGGGAGATCCAGCGCAGCCAGATCATCGCCCTGCCGGGCGGGTTTTCCGGCGGCGACGAGCCGGACGGCTCGGGCAAATTCATCACCGCCTTTTTGCGCAATCCCCGCATCAGCCTGGCGGTCAACGAGCTGCTCAAATCCCGCGACGGCCTGATGCTGGGTATCTGCAACGGCTTCCAGGCGCTGATCAAGCTGGGGCTGGTTCCCTTCGGCGAGATTGTGGATATCACCCCCGACTGCCCGACCCTGACCTTCAATACCATCGGGCGGCACCAGTCCATGCTGGTGCGCACCCGGGTAGCCTCCAACCAGTCCCCCTGGCTGATGCACACCCAGGTGGGCGAGGTGCACACCATCCCCATCTCCCATGGGGAAGGGCGGTTCATCGCTTCGCCGGAATGGGTCGCCAACCTGGCTGCCGCCGGGCAGATCGCTACCCAGTATGTGGATCTGGAAGGCCATCCCAGCATGGATATCCGCTTTAACCCCAACCAGTCCATCCAGGCCATCGAGGGCATCACCTCCCCGGATGGCCGGGTGCTGGGCAAGATGGGCCACAGTGAGCGCATCGGCAGCCGGCTGTATCAGAACGTGCTGGGCCGCTATGACCAGAAGCTCTTTGCCGGCGCGGTGGATTATTTCTCCAAATAATCCAAAGCCCGCCGCAGAAATCAAAAAACCGCGCCGGATGGCGCGCCCTGATAAGAAAGCAATTGGATTGCCGCAGGACGGCATGGCTGCAAGGTCATGCCGTCCTGCCTTTTCTTTGCCCTTTTGCCGGCCCGTCATCCGGCACAGGGACGCGGCGATTTCTTCTGCAGGCTCCTTGACGGCGGGGGCGTCCGTTCCCGCATGCCTGCGCATTACCGCACAATGGCTGCGACGCTGTCAAAGCCCGGCCTGACCCGTTCACACTTCCCGCCAGTGCGGGGTTTCTTTCCGAATCAGCATGTTCCAAAGGGCTCGGGCTTTTCTCCGGCCCGATTCCCCGGGAAAACGCAGCAAAAAAGACCCGGAACAGTTCCGGGCCTTTCTTTTGGTTTGGCAATTGCGTCACAGCCGTTTGCGGTGGCGCACCGAGCGGTAACGCTCCTTATTCTTGTTGCGCATGACCATCACGAAGGTGTAAAACGCCCCCAGCAGCACCAGGAATACCACCGCATATTTAAACCAGAAGTGGCTGTACAGGCTGGCCAGCCCCCCCAAAGCATAAAGCAGCAGGTTGCGGTCCACCGTCTCGGTGGCCACCAGGTCGATCTCTCCCAGTACCTCGTTGGCCAGCACCAGCTCCGCGGTGCCCACCACCTCGCCCCGCTCCACCGGGGCAGCCACTGCCTGAGGCAGATGGAAGCGGTAGGTGACGCTGCTGGCCTCCACATCCACCGGCATCAGCGCGGTGAAGCGCTCGGCGCTCATCAGGCGCAGATAATCCTGCCCCCAGCAGAATTTTAACGGCACCTCGGTGATATTTTTGCCCTGCTCCACCACCGTCTTGATCTTAAAGGTGGAATAAAGCCAGTCAAACAGGTCTGCCGCCTGGGTGAAGGCCAGGTTCTCCTCCAGGCGCTCGCCGTTGTCATCATAGGCGGGCACCCCCATCAGCACCACCAGGTAGGAGACCCCCCCGCTGGAGCAGGTGGCCACCAGCGAACGGCCCGCATCGGTGTCAAAGCTGGATTTGAGCCCCGTCACCCCCTGGTAATAATACTGGTGCCCCGGCACCAGCAGGGAGTTCTGGCTGTTCCAATAAAGCGTCTCGTGCTGGTTGGTGGGGCCGCCGTCATAAGAGGCTGTGCCCGCAATCTCCAAAAAGCCGGGCACCTCCATGGCGTATTGGGCGATGGCGGCCATATCCCGGGCGGTGGTGGTGCTGCCCTCCTCCACCCGGCCGTAGGCGGTGGTGAAGGTGGTGTTCTGCGCGCCGATCTCCTGGGCTTTTTTGTTCATCTGCTCCACAAAATAAGCCTGGCTGCCGTCGCCCACCGTGTCGGCGATCATCATGGCCGCGTCGCAGGCAGACTGCAGCATCACCGCATAGCAGAGCTTGCGCAGGCTGGCCTCCTCATTGAGCAAAAAGCCCCCCAGGTACGCCCCCGACTGATAGAGGGTATCCTGGATGTACTGTTTCATGGTGCCGGTGGTATTGTCCAGGTCCATACCGCTTTCCAGCGTCAGGATGGTGGTCATCATCCCGGTGAGCATGGCCGGCTGCACCGGCGCGTCCGCATTCAGCTCATAGACCACTTCCCCGCTGGAAAGATCCACCACAATGGCCGACTGGGCCTGGATCTCAAAGGGCGGATTGTACATCCCATAGGCGGGCACGGTCAGGGAGCCGAGGAGGAAGCATGCCGCGAAAAAAAACAGGCCAAGACGCCGGAGAAATCGCTTTTTCATCTGGACATTTCCGCCTCCATTCTTTATTATTATAAATAGGTTGTCCCGCATAGGCGGGAACGCCCGCTGGCAAGCGGGCTTCTGCGGCTTATTATAGCAGAAAAGCGACCAAATGAAAAGCACTGGTAAAGGAGAAATTCTTATGTCCAACTACGGCTTTGACACCCAGATGATCCACGCCGGCTTTGAGCCGGACCGGGAGACCCACTCCATGGTGCCGCCTATCTACATGACCAACGCCTATTCCTTTGATTCCACCGAGCATGCCAAGACGCTCTTTGAGCTCAAGGCGCCCGGCAATATTTATTCCCGCCTTTCCAACCCCACCAACGACGTGCTGGAAAACCGCATCGCCCAGCTGGACGGCGGCATCGGCGCCCTCTCCTTCGCCTCCGGCCATGCGGCCATCATCGGCACCATCCTCAACCTGGCCCAGGAAGGGGACGAGTTCGTCAGCTCCAACACCATCTACGGCGGCGCCGTCAACCTGTTCGGCGTCACCCTGGCCCGCATGGGCATCAAGGTGCGCTTTGTGGATGCCGACGACCTGGGCGCCTGGGAGGCCGCCATCAACGAAAAAACCCGCGCCCTCTTCTTTGAGGTGGTGGGCAACCCCAACGCCAACGTGGCGGATGCCGACGCCATCGCCGCTCTGGGCAAAAAATACGGCATCCCGGTGATTATGGATTCCACCTTCACCACCCCCTACCTGTTCCGCCCCATCGAGCACGGCGCGGATTTCGTGATCCATTCCGCCACCAAATTCCTCTGCGGCCACGGCAATTCCATGGCCGGCATCGTGGTGGACAGCGGCCGCTTCCCCTTCGAGGGCAATCCCCGCTTCCCCCTCTACAACGACCCGGACCCCAGCTACCACGGCTTAAAATTCGCCACAGATTTCGGCAATGCCGGCTTTATCACCCGGCTGCGGGCCATCATCAACCGCGACCTGGGCGCCTGCCTGTCTCCCTTTAACGCCTCCATGGTGCTGCTGGGGGTGGAGACCCTCTCCCTGCGCATGCGCAAGCACTGCGACAACGCCCTGGCGGTGGCCCGCTTCCTGGCCCAGAACCCCCTGGTGGAGGAGGTCCACTACCCCGGGCTGGAGGGCAACCGCTATTATGAGCGCGCCCAGCGCCTGCTGCCCCTGGGCTGCGGGTCGGTGTTCACCTTCACCCTCAAGGGCACCCGGGAAGCCAGCGGCAGATTCATCGACCACCTGAAGCTGCTCACCAACGTGGCCAATGTGGGCGACACCCGTTCCCTGGCCATCCATCCGGCCACCACCACCCACAGCCAGCTCAGCGACGAGCAGCTCAAGGCCGCCGGCATCACCGCCGGCACGGTGCGCCTTTCCATCGGGCTGGAAGACGCCAAGGATATTATTGACGACATTGACCAGGCAATTACCGCCGCTGCAAAATAAAATATCCAGTGAAAAAAAGCCGGGATTTTCCCCGGCTTTTTCTTTTACCACTGCAAATGCTGCCGCCCCCGGTGAAAGCCGGGCCGCTTTTTCCTGCATGAAATGCCCGGCAGCCGCCAGGCAGGATCAGCCCTGGCCCTCCGGCGCCTCCTGCTCCGGGGCCGGCTCATAGGGCTCCCGGCGGTTGGTCAGCCCCAGGATGTAATCGGTGCTGGTGCGGTAAAACTGCGCCAGCTTTATCAGCGCCCACACCGGGATCTCATAGGTGCCCTTTTCATACCGGCGGTAAACCTCCCGCCGGCAGGTCAAAAGGCGGGCGATTTCTTCCTGGGTTTTATCTGCATCCACTCTCAGATCTTCTAGCCGCCGAAAATACATCACAGCACCACCTCATGGTGTAATGCTACTATTTTGTTGCATTATAAGGCGGGATATGCTACAATATTGTGGCAGAAAGACGGCGCAGGAATCAGACCCTCCGCTCATGGGTCATTCCTCGTCAAAATCCGGCACCTCGCCGTAGTCCCTCTCATACTCCTGCACGCCGCTGATCACAAAACATTCCACCAGGTTGCTGAACGAGCGGTGCTGCTGTTTTGCAATCATGCGTACTTTGTTATATATTTCTTGGTCAAGCCGGACGGTAAACTGGATCTTCATCGCTCTGTATCGCCACCTTTCGATCATAATAGTATTATGATACCAAGAAGAACTTTTTATGTATAGAATTATTGGCCGTTTTTCCAATGCGGAACGATTCCGCAGAAAGAAGGTGCTGCGGTGTTTTCCTGCAAAACAAGGCTCTGTATTTTCTGGCAGCCGGGCAACTGCTGCCGCCATCCCGACAGTGTCAGCCTGGATGAAGCCGGCCGGTGCTGCCGTATGTCGCTGCTGCCCCTGACAGAGCATCAGCTGGCCGCGCTGCAGGCCGCCGCCCGGCGGGAAAGCCCGGATGCGCCCTCCTTCGCGGCGCTGGAGGAGCAGCTGCTGCACCTGCGCCGGGAATATGAAGAAAACGGCGGGCGCATCCCCCACCGGGTGCAGTATTGGAAGAAGCACTCCCCCTGAAACGGCGCCGCCCTCCAAAATTTCACCACGCAAAAAAGGCCCGGTTTCCCGGGCCTTTTTCTATGACGGCAAGCGAAGCTTACTTCAGCTCGACAGTCGCGCCAGCCTCTTCCAGCTTGGCCTTGATCTCGTCGGCATCGGCCTTGGAGACGCCCTCCTTGATAGGCTTGGGGGCGTTGTCGACCAGCTCCTTGGCCTCTTTCAGGCCCAGGCCGGTGATCTCCTTGACCAGCTTGATGACGCCCATCTTGGAGCCACCAGCAGAAGCCAGGATCACGTCGAACTCGCTCTTCTCCTCCGCGGCGGGAGCAGCACCGGCAGGGCCGGCAGCGACCATCACAGGGGCAGCGGCGGAAACGCCGAACTCTTCCTCAATGGCCTTGACCAGCTCGGCCAGCTCCATCACGGTCAGGGTCTTGATTTCTTCTACAAATTTGGTAATTTTCTCAGAAGCCATTCTTATTTACCTCCCAATAATCAAAAGTTATGCGCTGCGCCTGCGGCAGCGGCGGGGTGTTTGTATCCTAACGGGAAAATCAGGCAGATTCCTTCTGCTCGGCGATGGCGTTGAGGGCCACGGCCAGGCCGCGGATGTTGCCCTGCAGCATGCCCAGCACCTGCACGATGAGCTGCTCTCTGGAAGGCAGCTTGGCGATCTCGCCGATGCCGGCGGCATCCAGCTGCTTGCCCTCCACAAAGCCGGCCTTCAGCGCGAAGGCGGAATCCTTGTGGGCATCGGCATATTTTGCCAGGATCTTGGCGGGCGCGACGGCGTCCTCCTTGGACATGGCGATAGCGGTGGTGCCCTCCAGGGCGCTGCACAGGTCTTCATACCCCACAGCCTGGAACGCGCGGCGCAGCAGGGTGTTCTTGACCACCATGTACTCCACGCCGGCCTCTCTGAGCTCGCGGCGCAGCTTGGTGTCGTCCGCCACGTTGATGCCCTTATAGTCCACCAGCACGCCGGAGACAGCGCCGCCCAGCTTTTCCACCAGGGAAGCGACCAGCTCCTGTTTTGCGGTTAAAACTTTCTCACTTGGCAAAAGTGTTCACCTCCTAAAAATAAGACTGTTGCAAAGTCGACAGCCGACTGTACCATAAAAAATGCTCCCTTTCTCGCCGAGAAAGGGAGCATAAAACAGCATAGATTGCGTTTTATCTTCTTCTCGGCAGGCCGGCAAAACGCCTTTTACAGTACCGAAACGGCCTGCTGTCTTAGAATCAGACGACAGCTTTTAAATTATAGCAGAACCTGTCCCTTTTGTCAAGGCTTAGGCGCCATACTTGGTGGTGCTCAGCTTGATGCCGGGGCCCATGGTAGTGGCGATGACACAGGAACGGATATACTGGCCCTTGGCCGCGGCGGGCTTGGCGCGCACAATGGCGTTCATCAGGGTGTCGAAGTTCTCGCCCAGCTTTTCCGCGCCGAAGGAAGCCTTGCCGATGGGGCAGTGGATGATGTTGGTCTTATCCAGGCGGTACTCGATCTTACCGGCCTTGGCCTCGGTGACAGCC
>CAJFPC010000064.1 GCA_904398325.1 Candidatus Neoruminococcus faecicola
CGCCATCGGCTCCATGATGGGCTCCGGCGGCCTCATCGTCATGGATGAGGACAACTGCATGGTGGATATCGCCAAGTTCTTCCTGGAATTCACGGTGGACGAGAGCTGCGGCAAGTGCACCCCCTGCCGCATCGGCACCAAGCGCCTGTATGAGATGCTGGATAAGATCACCAAGGGTCAGGCCACCCTGGAGGATCTGGATAAGATGGAGGCCCTCTGCCACTATATCAAGGATAACTCCCTGTGCGGCCTGGGCCAGACCGCGCCCAACCCGGTGCTCTCCACCCTGCGGTACTTCCGCAAGGAGTATGAGGCCCACGTGGTGGAAAAACGCTGCCCCGCCGGCGTCTGCAAGGACCTGCTCTCCATCGTCATCGACGGCGCCAAATGCCGCGGCTGCACCCTGTGCGCCAAGATCTGCCCGGTGGGCGCCATCTCCGGCAGCCTGAAGAATCCCCATGTGGTGGATAAGACCAAGTGCATCAAGTGCGGCGCCTGCATCGAGAAATGCCGCTTTGGCGCCATCATGAAAAAGTAAGGAGTGTACCGAAGGATGGAAACTGTCAACATTAAAATCAATGGTATGCCCCTGACTGTTCCCAAGGGCATCACCATTCTGGAAGCTGCGCGCAGCGCCGGCATCGAGATCCCGACCCTGTGCTATCTCAAGGAGATCAACGCCATCGGCGCCTGCCGCATCTGCGTGGTGGAGGTCAAGGGCGCCAGAAGCCTGGTGGCCTCCTGCGTATACCCGGTGGCCGAGGGCATGGAGATCGTCACCAATTCCCCGCGGGTCTTTGAATCCCGCAAAACCACGCTGGAGCTGATCCTCTCCACCCACGAGCGGCGCTGCCTTTCCTGCGTGCGCAGCCAGAACTGCGAACTGCAGACCCTCTGCCGTGAGATGGGCGTGGAGGAGGAGACTGCCTTCGCCGGCGAGAACATCCCCCAGGAAATCGACGACAGCGCTCCCCACATGTACCGGGATAACAGCCGCTGCATCCTCTGCCGCCGCTGCGTGGCCGTCTGCCGCAAATGGCAGGATGTGGGCGTCATCGGCCCCAACAACCGCGGCTTTTCCACCCATATCGGCTGCGCCTTCGACCAGCCGCTGGGTGAGGTGAACTGCATCTCCTGCGGGCAGTGCATCGTGGCCTGCCCCACCGGCGCCCTGGGCGAAAAGGACGACACCGACAAGGTGTGGGCCGCCTTGAGCGATCCGGAAAAATATGTGGTGGTGCAGACTGCGCCCGCCACCCGCGCCGCCCTGGGCGAGGCCTTCGGGCTGCCCGCCGGCACCAACGTGCAGGGCAAAATGGTGGCCGCTCTGCGCCGCCTGGGCTTCAAGAAGGTCTTTGACACCGATGTGGGCGCCGACCTGACCATTATGGAAGAGGCCAACGAGTTTATCGAGCGCGTCAAAGAGGGCGGCAAGCTGCCGATGATTACCTCTTGTTCTCCCGGCTGGGTAAAATACTGCGAGTATTATTATCCCGACATGCTGGGCAACCTTTCCACCTGCAAGTCGCCCCAGCAGATGTTCGGCGCCACCATCAAGACCTGGTACGCCGAAAAAATGGGCATCGACCCCAAGCAGATCGTCATGGTCTCCATCATGCCCTGCACCGCCAAGAAATTTGAGGCGGGCCGCGACGGCCAGTCCGCCGCCGGCGTGCCGGATGTGGACTATGTGCTGACCACCCGGGAGCTGGCCCGGATGATCCAGCGGGCGGGCTTAAACTTCAACCGCCTGCCGGATGAGGAGTACGATTCCCCCCTGGGCGAGGCCACCGGCGCCGGCGTCATCTTCGGCGTCACCGGCGGCGTGATGGAAGCCGCCCTGCGCACCGCGGTGGAGACGCTGACCGGCGAGGAGCTCAAGCATGTGGACTTCACCGAGGTCCGCGGGATGGAGGGCATCAAGGAGGCCAGCTACAATGTGGCCGGCATGCAGGTGAATATCGCCGTAGCCTCCGGCCTGGCCAACGCCAAAAGGCTGCTGGACCAGGTGCGCTCCGGTGAGAAGCAGTACCACTTCATCGAGATCATGGCCTGCCCCGGCGGCTGCGTCAACGGCGGCGGCCAGCCCATCCAGCTGCCCCGCGACCGGGATGAGATCCGCCAGAAGCGCGGCCAGGCCCTGTATCAGAGCGATGCCGCCAGCGTGCTGCGCAAATCCCACGAGAGCCCGGTCATGAAGGCGCTGTACAGCGAATACTTCGGCCAGCCCGGCAGCCACCGGGCCCACGAGGTGCTGCACACCCATTACACGGCCAGAAAGAAATATCAGTAATCCCCCTGCCATAGGGATGCAGCAGGCCCGGAACCCCCGAGCCTGCTGCAAATTTTTTGAGGAAAAGGAGCGTTTTGCCCATGTCGGTAGAAAAAGTGCGCGAATACCTGGCCCCCTACGGCCGGGCCGGTGAGGTGCTGGAGTTTGACAGCTCCAGCGCCACGGTGGAGCTGGCCGCCCAGGCCCTGGGCGTGGAGGGCGCCCGCATCGCCAAGACCCTCTCCTTCGCGGCGCCGGAAGGATGCATCCTATTGGTGGCGGCGGGGGACGCCCGGGTGGATAACGGCGCCTTCAAGCGGTTTTTCGGCTTCAAGGCCCGGATGCTGCCCGCCGAAGAGGTGGAGGAAAAAACCGGCTATGCCGTCGGCGGGGTCTGCCCCTTCGCCAACCCGGAGGGAACGGCGGTCTATCTGGATGAATCCCTGAGGCGCTTTGAGACGGTCTTTCCCGCCTGCGGCAGCTCCAACTCCGCCATCCGGCTGAGCTGCGAGGACCTGTATGAGCTTTCCCACGCCCGGCA
>CAJFPC010000065.1 GCA_904398325.1 Candidatus Neoruminococcus faecicola
TTGTCCCCCGGCGAATACCCGATGATCTGATAGTGGACACCGGTGGTAAAGTCGATCTCGATGGTAAAGAGCCCGCTGGGCATATCGGGATTGACCCGGCCATCCACGATTTTAGCGGGGGTGGTCACCACCACCGAGCGCAGCATGGTCGCGATTTTGGCAATAGAGGCGTCATCCTGGCCTTTTTCCAGCACCAGCTGATAGCTGGAATCAGGGGTCAGCTGGGCATCCAGGCCGGTGAAGGTGATCTTCTGGATTTTATCCGTGCCCATGTGCACCAGCCAGTGGGGATGATTTTCCTGCGCCAAAAGGACCGTTTTGCACCGGTCCGCCAGACCGTAAGCCTCTGCATCCTTCAAATAGACATAATGCTTTTCCCCGTCGGCAGTAAACAGCAGATAGGCGTATTCCGCCGTATTATCCGCCGCCTGATCGGGATGATCCTCCGCATAGCTCTGCAGATAGTTGACGGTGTTAAAATCCACGGCATCCCAGGCCGCCCGGCCGCCTTTCACATCCACGGCCGCCATGCGGTTCACCGGCTGCCCCATATAGGTCACTTCCCGCTGCAGCTGGCCCACAGCGCCATCCAGACCCGTGCTGCCGGTGTAGCGCAGGATGATCCCTTCCGTCTGGCCGGGCAGCTGCACCGTCAGCTGGTCGCAGTTTAAGATCCCCGCCAGATAGCCGCCCTGCCACTGCAGGCAGAACTGGTCGCTGCCGCCGGTGGGGGGATTTTCCGGCTGGGCAAACACCTCCATCTGGCCGGTGGCCCGCAGCAAACTCAAGATGGCATCCACCTGGGCCTGCGTCATGGGCTGGCTTTCCAGGTCGTAGTGGGCAGGGGTATAATACATCTGCCCCACGTCCTTGGCATACAGCCCGGCAATAGCGGTTTGATACTGCGCAAATTCCGCCTGAGTGGCGAAATGGCTGGAGGAAACCCGCACCGGCAGCTCGCTGGCCGTCACGATCCGGGCGGCAGCGGCGCCGCTGTCCACCCCCTCATAAATCAGCTCTCCCAGGCGCTGGCTCCAGGCGGTATCCTCCCATTCAAACAGATAGCGGGTGCCGTTCAGGGTCATGGTGAAAAATCCCGCGTCCGCCGCTTCCAGGGTCAGATCCCCATCCTTCAGATAAATAAAATATCCGCCGCCGGTAGAAGGGTTGAGCTTATCCGGGTTCACCTCGGCCGGCGTCAGCTGCATCTGGCGCAGCTCCTCCAGCAGAGCCTGCGCCTCGCTGCCGCTGATGGCGATGGTGGTCCCCGCCGGCATATGGGCCTCGTTGCAGAGCATCAGGTCCAGCCCCTCCACCGTGAAGGAATCCAGCGCCCGGCGGATCTCTTCCACCGCCGCGTCGTCCGCCTGGGTCAGCTCCCCCGCCGCGGGCACCGCACTGTCATATAAATCGCCGGATACCAGCCGGAACCGGCTCTCCGCCGCCTCGGATGAGGCCGGCAGGGAGTTGCCCTCCGGCTCACTCTCCTCCTGCTGCGGGGAGGAATCCTCCTGCCCCTCCGATGAGGCCGCCGCGCTGCTCTCTGGCGTCTCGTCAGGGCCTGAGGCAGCCGAGCTGCTCTCTTCCCCGCCGGAGCAGGCCGCGGTCAAAAGCATGGCAGCCACCGTCAGCCAGGCGATCCAGAATCTCTTTACCATGGTGGTTTCCCCTCCTTTTTATTCCAATCTATCCTGTCCCATCATACCATATCTTTATGAAAATGGCAAATTTAAGGTCGGTTTTTTCCTGATTTTTATCCAATCTGTCAAAAAATAGAAAATATTTCCTGCCCAGGGCGTCTTTCCAGAAAAAAAGGCCTGCCCCGTGGGGCAGGCCCTGTATCCAATCAGGATGGTCTTATTCCTCCGGCTTCTCTTCCGGCTCCGCCTCCTGCACGGGGGCGGCTTCCTCCTCCGAGAGGTCGTCGTCTAAATTGAATTCGTCATAAAAATCATCGTACGCCTCCAGGCCGTTGGCGCCTCTGTTTCTGAAATAAGCGACAAACGCGACCGTTGCGGCGGCAATGGCGATTGCCAGCGCGGCCATGGAGACCAGCAGTCCCTTTTTCATGCAGTTAATCCACCTTTCACTTTGACATCTTTTCCCCATTATAATATGACATGGGCAAAATAACAAGGGTTTTTGGCGCACAGGGCGAAAAAAACACGTTTTTTGCCGCGCCGGCCAAAAGCCGCCTGCCAGACCGGCAGGCCATTTCGCTTTTACTGTATGCAGAAAACAAGGGTTCTATTCATCCCTCCTGCGCAATCAGGCTGGTGCCGGTCATCTCCTCCGGCTGGGGCAGGCCCAGCAGCTGCAGAATGGTCGGCGCAATATCGCACAGCGCGCCGCTGGGGCGCAAAGTGCAGCGCTGCCCCACCACGCAGAAAGGCACCGGATTGGTGGTGTGGGTGGTGCAGGGGGTGCCGTCGTCGTTGATCATAATATCGGCGTTGCCGTGGTCTGCGGTGATCAGCGCCACGCCGCCCGCCTCCATCAGGGCATCCACCACGCGGCCCACGCAGTGATCCACCGCCTCCACCGCCTCCACCGCGGCGCGGAACACGCCGGTATGGCCCACCATATCGCAGTTGGCAAAGTTGAGGATCATCACATCATACCGGCCAGTGTGGATGCGGCGGATCATTTCGTCGGCGATCTCGCCGGCGCTCATTTCCGGCTTCAGGTCGTAGGTGGCCACCTTGGGGGAGGGGATCAGCGCCCGGTCCTCCCCACGGCAGGGCATTTCCACCCCTCCGTTGAAGAAGAAGGTCACGTGGGCATATTTTTCCGTCTCCGCGATGCGCAGCTGGGTTTTATCCATTTTGGAAAGATAAGCCCCCAGGGTATTATTCAGCTCCACCGGCTTGAAGGCCACCTCTACATGAGGCATGGTGGAATCATACTGCACCATGGTGACAAAATGGGTGGCAAAGCAGTCCTTCGGGCGCTGGATGCGCAGAAATTCCGGATCCACCAAAGCGCGGGTCAGCTGCCGGGCGCGGTCAGGCCGGATGTTGAAAAAGATCACCGCGTCGTTTTCCTGAATGGTGCCGTTTTCGCAGCAGATCACCGGCTCCACAAATTCGTCGGTGATGTTCCTGCGGTAAAACTCGTGCATCGCCTCAATCGGGTCTCCGTGCTGCCCCTCCCCCATGACGACGGCGTCATAGGCCTTCTGGGTGCGGGGCCAGCGGCTGTCGCGGTCCATGGCGTAATAGCGGCCGACCACTGTGGCGATCTGACCCGTGCCGCAGGCCTCGCAGTAATCCTTCACCCTTCTTAAGTAATGCACCCCCGCGCGGGGGTCGGCATCCCGGCCATCCATAAAGCAGTGAATATACACCCGCGGCAGCTGATAGGAAGCCGCCATCTTGAGCAGCGCCAGCAGATGGTCGATATGGCTGTGCACGCCCCCGTCGGAGAGCAGCCCCATCAGGTGCAGGCTGGTGCCCTCCCGCTTGGCGTGTTCCATGGCGCCCACCAGTTCCGGCACCTGGAAGAAATCCCCCAGCTCGATGGAGCGGTCGATACGGGTGAGCATCTGATAAACCACCCGCCCGGCCCCGATGTTGGTATGCCCCACCTCGGAGTTGCCCATCTGCCCGGCGGGCAGCCCCACCGGCAGGCCGGAGGCCTCGATGTAGGTCAGCGGCCACTGGCTGAAAAGCCGGTCCAGCACCGGTTTGCTGGCCGCCCGGATGGCGTTGCCGTATTCATGTTTATTCTCGCCGTACCCATCCATGATGAGCAGCGCCACAGGTCTACGCTTCATGTCTCAGCCCTTCTTTCGCCCTGGTCAGCGGCTCGCCGCCTGGATGATCTGCGCAAATTCCTCCGCCCGCAGCGAAGCGCCGCCAATCAGCCCGCCGTCAATATCCGGCTGGTCCAGCAGCTCCGCCGCGTTGCCGGGATTCATCGAACCGCCGTACTGGATGCACAGCCGCTCCGCCACCCTGCCGCTGTAGAGATCGGCCACCGTATCACGGATCAGCCCGCAGACCTCCCCGGCCTGGGCGGCGGTGGCGGTTTTGCCGGTGCCGATGGCCCAGACCGGCTCATAGGCGATGAGGAGATCCCCCATGGCCGCCTCGGGGATTTCATACAAAGCGGAGCGCACCTGCATGGAGCACACCGGGGCCGTAATGCCCCGCTGGCGCTGTTCCAGCGTCTCGCCCACGCAGAGGATCACCCGCAGCCCGGAGGCCAGCGCCGCCTTCAGCCGGGCGTTGACGGTGGCATCCGTCTCGCCGAAATACTGCCGGCGCTCGCTGTGTCCCAGGATTACATACTCCACCCCCATCTCCGCCAGCATGGGGGCGCTGATTTCGCCGGTGTAGGCGCCGCTCTGGGCCCAGTGGCAGTTCTGAGCGCCGATGTGCAGCCGGCTGCCGCGGGCGGCCTCCAGCACTGTCTCCAGGTCGGTGAAGGGCACGCAGGCGATCACCCGGCAATCCGCTTTGGCCAGCGCGGGCAGAATCCCCTCCACCAGCGCACGGGCCTCCCCGCGCAGTTTGTTCATCTTCCAGTTGCCGGCGATCACCGCCGGACGAAGGCTCTTATCCATGCCGAATTCCTCCCGGGCCTTTTGGCCCTGCTGTCTTTATTCCGCTTGATCGTCCAGGCAGGCGATGCCGGGCAGCTCCTTGCCCTCCAAAAATTCCAGCGAAGCGCCGCCCCCGGTGGAAATGTGGGTGATCCGATCCGCAAAGCCCATCTGCTCTACCGCGGCCGCGCTGTCGCCGCCGCCCACAATGGTGATGGCGCTGCTCTCGGCCATGGCCTGGGCCACCCCGCGGGTACCGCCGGCAAAGGCCTCCCATTCACACTTGCCCATGGGGCCGTTCCATACCACGGTGCCGGCACCGGCGATGCAGGCGGCATAGGCCTTCACCGTCTCGGGGCCGATATCCAGCCCCTCCCAGTCCGCAGGGATCTCATTGGAGGGCACCACCTTGGTGTTGGCATCCGCGGCAAAATCATCCGCCACCACCGTATCCTGGGGCAGCATCAGCCGAACGCCCCGCCCGGCGGCATCCTCCATGATCTGGGCGGCCAATTCCAGTTTATCCATTTCGCACAGGGAGCGCCCCACCTCCCAGCCTTTGGCCTTGAGGAAGGTATAGCCCATGCCCCCGCCGATAATCAGGGTATCCACTTTTTCCAGCAGGTGCTGAATGACGCCGATTTTATCCGAAACCTTTGCCCCGCCCAGGATAGCCACAAAGGGGCGCTTGGGGTTTTCCAGCGCGCCGCCCATGATCTCGATCTCCTTCTGGATCAGGTAGCCGCAGCCGGAGGGCAGATAATCCGCCACCCCGGCGGTGGAGGCATGGGCCCGGTGGGCGGTGCCGAAGGCATCGTTGATATAAAGCTGTGCCAGCGAAGCCATCCGGCGGGCCAGCTCGGGGTCGTTTTTGGTCTCGCCCGGCTCAAAGCGGACGTTTTCCAGCAGCATGACCTGGCCGTCCTGCAGCTGCCCGGCCAGGCGCTGGGCATCGGGGCCCACCACATCGGCGGCCAGGGCCACCGGCTGGCCCAGCAGCTGGCTTAAGCGCTCCGCCACCGGCGCCATGGAATATTTGGGGTCCGCTTCTCCCTTGGGCCGCCCCAGATGGGAGCAGAGGATCACCCGCGCCTGATGCTCCGTCAGGTAGCGGATGGTCTTGAGCGACTCGCGGATGCGCTTGTCATCGGCGATCTGGCCATCCTCCATGGGCACGTTGAAGTCGCAGCGCACCAGAACGCGCTTGCCGGCCACGTCAAAATTTTCCACGGTTTTCTTATGCAGTCCTGCCATGATGATTCTCCCTTTCCTTCCCGGTTAATCCAATTCTTCCAGCGCGGCGACGATATCCACCGCTCTGGGCGGGCAGCCTGCCACATGGCGGGAAAAGCCCTTGCAGCAGACGCCGACGCCGATGCCGTCCTCTTCCACGCCCTTGTAGCCCTGGCCGATGTGGATCTTCCGATCCTTGATGCGGCGCAGGGTGCCGTTGTCGCTCATGCGGGCCAAAGCCCGCACCAGGTTGCCGTAGCAGGCGGAGCAGGCCTCCTTCTCGCAGACGTTCTGCACCAGGGAGCGCACCTTGCGCCCCGGGGTGCCGCGGCGCACCGCCTGGCGCTTGTCGGCGTCAAACTCGGTAATTTTCGCCTGGCTAAGATCGCTGGAGCCCACGCCCAGCTGCTCCGCCAGGGGGATATAGGCGATCTCCTTAGGGGAAAAGCCCATGCTCTCCGCCACATAGGCGTCCACCAGCACCGGGTCCTTGCCCATCATCATCAGGTTCATCTGCACCGGGTTGCCGCCCTCTTCAAAATCCAGGTCGCCGCAGATGCCGTCCACCACGATCAGCTGGGGCTGGATGGCCTTATTGAGATAGGCGATGGGCTTGTGCAGCCCCATGGCATGAAAGCGCCGCTTTTCCGCATCGGGGATGAGGCCCTTCATGTTTTTCAGCGCACAGGTCACCTGGGTCTGGCAATGGCCCTTGAGCACCGGCAGGTTGATCAGGTAGTCGATCTGCTGATAGCTGTTGCAGATTTTCAGCTCCATGCCGTTTACCTTCACGGTATAAAAGCCGTCATCCTTGGTGTCGTGCACCTTGACGCCATAGCGCTTGCCGATGGCGTTGAAGCCGCACAGCTCAAAGGCGCGCTTGGTGCGGTCCCCCACCCAGGAGCCCTCCAGAATGGTAATATCCCGGTGGCCGGCCTCCTGCAGATATTCGATGATGGCCTCGCAGATTTCCGGATGGGTGGTCGCCCCGGTCTCCGCCAGCGCCGCCACCACCAGGTTGGGCTTTAGGCCGATGCGGGCCCCCTGCGGGATCTCCTCGGCGACCTGCCCCTCCCGGAGCATCTTTTTGGTCATCTCCTTGATATCCTGGCCGTAGATTAAGTAAAGCTCGTTGCGATTCACAGTTTTGTTCCCCTTTTTTCTATTTTGCGGTAAGTCTCCCGCCGGCGCCGTTCCTCTTAAGGCAGCGCCGGCCCTGCTTATCCTTATCATATCACAAATCCGGCGCAAAAACAGCATCATTTTGCCGCTGATGCCGGGCAGTTAGCATCTGCTTTCACTTTTAGGATACTCCCATCCCGCATATTTTGCAAGGGATTCTGCGGTTTTTCCGGCAGAAAAATTAGGCGCGCCTTATTTTTGCTACATCAGCGGCGCAAAGCTGCGCAGGATGGTCTGCACCAGCGCCTTCAGGCGAGGGGTTTTCCGGCACCAGGCCAGGGTGATCTCCTCGCTGCGCCCGATGGTGTCCAGGATATCCTCCCGCACCCGGCGGGGCATACTGCCGCTGTAAAAGACCGTGCCGCACTCAAAATGCAGGTACAGGCTGCGGTAATCCAGGTTGATGCTGCCCACAACGGCGATATTGTCGTCGCTGACCAGCATTTTGGAATGAATGAACCCGGGGGTGAACTCATAAATTTTCACCCCGGCCTCCACCAGCTGCCGGTAATAGGACTGGCTGACAAAATGCACAAACCATTTATCCGCAATATGGGGCGTGACAATGCGCACATCCACCCCGCTCTGGGCCGCGATTTTTAAGGCGGTGACCATGCTGTAATCCAAAATCAGGTAGGGCGTGGTGATATAGAGATACCGCTCCGCCCGGTTGATCAGCTGCAAAAAGGAATTTTCCGCCACGTTATGGCGGTCCAGGGGGCTGTCTGCAAAGGATTGGACATAGCCGTCCGCCCGGGCGGAACAGGTGGGGCGGAACTGGTCAAAATCATCCCGTTCCGCCGAAGCGTGGCGCCACATCCGCAGGAACATGAAGGTCAGGTTGCACACCCCCTCCCCCTGCAGCATCACCGCCGTATCCTTCCAATAGCCCAGGCGTTCCCGGGCGTTGATATATTCGTCCGCCAGGTTGATGCCGCCGTTAAAGCCGGTGTTGCCGTCGATCACGCAGATTTTGCGGTGATCCCGGTAATTGAGGTAGGTGGAAAGCGCCGGCATCAGCGGGTTGAAGACCACCGTTTTGATCCCCTGCTGGCGCAGCGTCAGATAGTATTTGGGCGGCAGGGTATTTAAACACCCCACATCGTCATAGATCACCCGCACATCCACCCCGGCGGCAGCCTTTTGGCAGAGCACCTCCAGAATGCTGTCCCAAAAAAGCCCCGGCCCGATGATAAAAGTTTCAATAAAGATGAATTTTTCCGCTTTTTTCAGCTCCTCCAGCATCACCGGGAAGAGCGCCTCCCCCGAGGGGAAATATTCCGACCGGGTGTTGGTATAAGGGTAGTAGCCGCTGACCCGCCCGATATAGTTGGAGCGGTGGTAAAAATCCAGGTCCTCCTGCTCCAGCCGGTGCATCAGGGCAGGGTCTTCCGTCTGATAGCAGGAGGTCTGGCTGCGGGCCTCGTTGAGATCCCCCTGCAGGTGGCGCGAAACCCGCAGGCTGCCCAGCATCAGATAAAAAATGCCGCCGAACATCGGGAAGAACATCACCGGCACAATCCAGGCGATCTTATAGCTGGGGTTGCCGTCGCGGCTGAGCAGATAAAGGATCACCAGCAGCCCCAGCGCTTCCAGGAGCACATAAATATAAACCGCGCTGCGGGAAAGGTAAAGGATCACGCCGGCCAAAAGCCCGATCTGAATCAGCATCAGCACGGCGATGGTCACCGCCCGGCTCATTAAAATGCGAATCAATTTTTTAAAAAACATGCTTTTCCTCCCTGCCGGGCAGACAATATGCCCGGTCTGAGAATAGTATAACATATTTTCCCCATTTTTTCAGCGTCAGGCGACAGCTTCCTGTGCCTTTCGGCACGGCAGCTGCGCCATACCGTCAGATCTGCTCGCTTTTGCATCCATTTTGTGCTATAATAAAGGCAGTTTCCGGCGGTGAGAAACAGCCCTCGCCCCCTGCCGCCGGCGCTTTTAAAGGGAAAGGATGTGTCAATTTCTATGGACCAGAATACCACCGCCGTCACCCGCATCCGGGTGGCCCGCACTGTCGAAGCATTAAACAAAAACCACTATGTGGCCAGCAGCGTTGCTACAAAAGAAGAATTGCGCGACGCCGTTGCCGCCATGCTCACCCCCGGCTTCACTGTCAGCGTCGGCGGCTCCATGACGCTGTTTGAATCCGGCATCATCTCCCTGCTGGAGCAGCGTGGGGACATCCATTATCTGGACCGCTACCGCCCGGGCATCACGCCGGAAGAGACCAAAAAGGTCTTTCACGACGCCTTTAATGCCGACCTTTACCTTTCCAGCGCCAACGCCATCACAGAGGACGGCAAACTGATGTTTATCGACGGCACCGGCAACCGCCTGGCCGCCATCATCTACGGGCCGGAAAGCGTGGTCATTGTGGCCGGCGCCAACAAAATCGTCGCCAACACCGCCGAAGGGGAAATGCGCATGCGCCAGATCGCCTGCCCGGCCAATGCCATCCGCCTGGGCAAGCAGGTCCCCTGCACCAAGCTGGGCCGCTGTGTGGACTGCCGCAGCCCCCAGGGCATCTGCTTCGCCTTTGCCACGCTGGATTGCCCCAAAATCCCCGAACGCATCAAGGTGATCCTCTGCGAGGAGCCTCTGGGATATTGATCCGCCGCGTTTTACACCCGGAAAAAAAGCCGCCCAAAAGGCGGCTTTTTGCTGTTCCCGCGCGTTTCGTTGACTTTTTCCCGGCGAGGCTCTATAATTTTTTTATCTCGATGTGCCGGCGTGCTGCCGGCCAATTCACCACAGCGAAAGGGCGGTTTCATGTTAAAACGGCTGATCCCGCTGCTGCTGGCCGGCGCCATGCTGGCCGCCTGCGGCAGCGCAGAACCAACAAAATCCTCCACCCTGCAGTTTTTCGCCATGGATACCTATATGACTCTCACCGTCTACGGTGAGGGCTGCGATGAGGCCGCGGCGGCGGCGCGGGATGAAATTTACCGGCTGGAGGAGATCCTCTCCAAAACCGAAGAAACCAGCGACATCAGCCGCCTGAACCGCGGCGAAGCGCTGGAAAGCCTCTCCCCCGACGGGCAGGAGGCGGTAGAAGAGGCCCTGGCCCGCCGGCAGGAAACCGGCGGCGCCTATGACCCCACCCTCTATGACCTGGTGGAGCTGTGGGGTATCGGCACCGACCATGCCAGAGTCCCCGCGGAGGAAGAGATCGCCGAAGCCCTTTCCAGGCGGGAACGCTATGACCTGGGCGGCATCGGCAAGGGCTTCGCCACCGACAAGGTGGTGCAGCTGCTGCGCGGCCTGGGGGTGGAAAGCGCCAATCTCTCGCTGGGCGGGAACGTCTATGTCATGGGCTCCAACCCGGAGGACGGCGACCCCTGGCGGGTGGGCCTGAAGGACCCGGAAGACGAACAGCAGATTGTAGGCTATCTGGATCTGGAGGATCAATCGGTGGTCACCTCCGGCGATTATGAGCGGTATTTTGAAGAAAACGGCCGCCGCTATCACCATATCTTCGACCCGCAGACCGGCTGGCCTGCCGACCAGGGGCTGGAAAGCGTCACCATTATCAGCGCCGATTCCTCCATGGCGGACTGCTACTCCACCGCCCTCTTTGTCATGGGGCTGGAAGAAGGCCTCGCCTTCTGCGAAGGCCGGGAGGATTTCGGGGCGATTTTCATCACATCGGACCGGGAGGTTTTTGTGACCGAAAACCTGCGGGACCAATTTGTGCTGACGGCAGAGGACCGGGGGTATCATTATGGATAAGCTGCGAAACATCCTGCGCCCGGCGGACGCCCTGGTGGCAGCTGCCATCCTGCTGCTGGCCGGGGCCATCCTGGCCGGGCTGTGGTGGGCCGGTCGGGGAGAGGCCGCCTGGGCAGTGGTCACGCTGGATGACCAGATTCTGACCCGCCTGCCGCTGGCCGAGGATCAAAGGATGGAAATCCAGGTCCCCCATGGCACCGCTGTGATCGAAATTTCCGGCGGACGCGCCCGGGTGGCTGCCGCCGACTGCCCCGATCAGGTGTGCGTGCAGACCGGCTGGCTGGAAAAA
>CAJFPC010000066.1 GCA_904398325.1 Candidatus Neoruminococcus faecicola
ACCCGCAGAACTGGTGCCTTCGGCCGGAATCGAACCAGCGACACGAGGATTTTCAGTCCTCTGCTCTACCAACTGAGCTACAAAGGCAGATGGCGATCCGGATGGGGTTCGAACCCACGACCTCTAGCGTGACAGGCTAGCGTTCTAACCAACTGAACTACCGGACCATGAAAGCCCGCTTTGCAGTGCCAAAAGCGGCACCGCTTTGCAGCGCAAGATTTATTATAGCGAATGGGAAGAGGTTTGTCAACCTTTTCTTCAAAAAAAGATAAAATTCTCTCCCGGTTCTGCAGAACCGGGAGAGATGGCGCCTATTCTGCCTGGGGCGGCACTTCACTGCCCAAAAAGGCCACCCCCACCAGATCGGGGCCGGAATTGATGGCTACCGACGCCCCGGCGTAATAAGTGCCGTAAGCTTTATGACCGCTGATGGCCCGCAGTTTTTCTTCCAGCTGGCGGGCGGGCTCGGGGTTCTTGCCCCGGATGATGGCATAAGGGAAGCTGTAATCCCGGCAGCGCTCCTCATAGGCCCGGGCCAGGGCCGCGATTACCGCCTGATTGCCCCGCACCTTCTCTGCGATGGTCATTTCGCCATTTTTGATCTGCAGCACCGGCCGAAAGCCCAGCACCTCCCCGGCAAAGGCCGCGGCAGCGCTGATCCGGCCGGATTTGCGGGCAAATTTCAGGGTGAAAACGGAAAAATAGACCTCCGAGCAGCGCAGGAAGTGTTCCAGATAATCCAGCGCTTCGCGGAAGGTGCCGCCGTTTTTGAGGATATGCCCGGCGGCGATGACCCCATAGCCATAGCCCAAAGAATAGGAGCGCCCATCCACCACGGCGATCTGCATGCCCTGGTCCCGCGCCTGGGGATACTGGTCAAAGAACAATTCCACCGCCATGCAGGCCGCCTCATAGGACTGGGAGCCCTTGGCGTTGAGGGTCACATTGATGACCCGGCGGTACCCCTCCCGGAAGGCATCCTCATAATACCCCAGATAGGTGGCGCTGGTCACATGGGAAGTGGCGGGAATCTCCCGGGCCGCTTCCAAGCGGCGGTAAAACTCCTCGGGGGTAAAATCCGTCTCGAGGCAGCCCTCCCCCTCCACAATCAGCGGGATGGGCACCAGGCGGATATCCAGCTCTTCTATTTCCTTTGCGGTCAGATCCGCAGTCGTGTCACAAATCAGCCTTACCTTTTCCAATGACATCCTCCCAACTGTGTTCGTGCAGCTGCCCCTGGGTGGAAAGCTGCGGATAGCCCCACTGGCGCAGCACTTCATAAACGGCAACCGCCACGGAATTTGAAAGATTTAAGCTGCGCAGCGTCTGGCGCATGGGGATGCGCACACAGTGCTCCTCATGGCGCATCAGCAGCGCTTCCGGCAGGCCGGCATCCTCCCGGCCGAAGACCAGGTAGGCCCCGTCCGGGTAGGGCACCTCGCTGAACACCCGCCGCCCCTTGGTGCTGAAAAAATAAAACGGCCCCTCGTTGCGGGAGAAAAAATCCTCCAGGTCCCGGTAGCGGGTGACGTCCAGATACTTCCAATAATCCAGCCCCGCCCGCTTGAGGGTCTTGTCGCTGATCTCAAAGCCCAGCGGCTCCACCAGATGCAGCCGGGCGCCGGTGACCGCACAGGTACGGGAGATATTCCCCGTGTTGGGCGGGATCTGCGGCTCCACCAGGACGATATTGACGGTGGGCATCGGGCGTTTCCCCCTTTTGCAGGAATATGAATTCTCCCCTATTATCCGACAAAATTGCTGCAAAGTCAAGGCGGAGAGCCATCCCCTTTTGTGAAAACTGCTGTTTTGCCCCTCGGTTTTTCCCGTCCTGTTGCATGTTTCAGGGCAAAAATCCGGCCTTTTGGCAGGGCTGGTGAAACCAAAGGAAAGGAGGTGCAAGACCTATCTGCCCTGCACTCAGCCAAATGGAAAAATTTTTCTGCCAGTGCTATGCCCGCACTTTGGACACCGCCCTGGCGGAGCGCGCCGCCCGGCGCCGCTATCCCGGCGAGGCGCTCTGCCCGGAGGAAACCCTGGGCAAACGCCGGGCGGCCAGCTACCTGAAAAAGCTGTGGGCCTCGGCCCCCGGTCCCAGAGAAGCTGCCGCCGCCGCCTTAAGGCGCCTGGCCCTGGGCTGCCCCAAGGACGCCTGCCGCCTGCTGCGGGAGGAGGAATGGGAAAACCTGGACCGGCTGGATCTATTCTGCGTCAGCGAGATCGAAAAAAGCGGCGGCAAGGTGCAGATCCGCTTTGCCGACCGGCTCAAGGCCTGCCAGATGCTGCTGGAGCTGGCCGGCCGCTCGGACTGCGCCGGGGAGGCCCGGGAGTGGATGCGGGCCCTGCAGGCCCGGGAGGACTGGTCCGGGGAGGACGGGCAGCAGGCAAAGGAGGATGAAGCTATCGCAAAAACAGCGGCTGGCCCTGAAATGGTGGACCAGCACGAGCCCTCACCGGAATTGTGACGCCGTCATCTGCGACGGGGCCGTGCGCTCCGGCAAGACCTTTGCGCTGTCCCTTTCCTTCCTGTTCTGGGCCTTCTCCCGCTTTGACGGGGCGGATTTTGCCCTGTGCGGCAAGACCATCGCCTCGCTGGAGCGCAACCTGGTCGGCCCGCTGGTGCGCCAGCTGGAACGGCTGGGCTTCGGCTGCCGGCTGCAGCGCGACCGGCACCGGCTGACCGTCACCTTTGCGGGGCGGGAAAACTGCTTCTATCTGTTCGGCGGGCGGGATGAAGGCTCCGCAGCGCTGATCCAGGGCATGACCCTGGCAGGCTGCCTGATGGACGAGGTGGTGCTGATGCCCCGCAGCTTTGTGGAACAGGCCCTGGCGAGATGCTCGGTCAGCGGCAGCAAGTTCTTTTTCTGCTGCAACCCGCAGCATCCCTCCCACTGGTTTTACCGGGAATGGATCCAGAAGCGGCAGGAAAAAAACGCCCTCTACCTGCATTTCACCATGGAGGACAACCCCGCCCTCTCCCCCGCGGTGCGCCGGCGCTACCGGCAGCTTTACTCCGGCAGCTTTTACGAGCGGTTTGTGCTGGGGCGCTGGTGCGCTCCCCAGGGGCTGATCTATCCCATGTTCCGGCCGCAGCAGCATGTGACCCGCTGGGTGCCCGAGGATGCGCAGTGGTATCTTTCCTGCGATTACGGGATTTTGAACCCCATGTCCATCGGGCTGTGGGCGGGCCGGGACGGCACCTGGGTGCGCGTGGCGGAATATTACCACGACGGCCGGGCCACCGGCCGGCAGAAAACCGACGAGGAATACTACGCCGCCCTGGAGCGCCTGGCGAACGGCAGGCCCATCCAGGCGGTGGTGGTGGACCCTTCCGCCGCCAGCTTTATCGCCTGCATCCGCCGGCACGGGCGCTACCGGGTGCTGCCCGCCCAAAACGAGGTGGCCGCCGGCATCCGGGCGGTGGCGGAGCTGCTGGCCCAGGGACGGCTCTTCTTCTCGCCGGACTGCCGGGACAGCATCCGGGAGTTTTCCCTCTACCGCTGGAAGGACAGCCCCGGCGGGGAAATCCCCCTCAAGGAGCACGACCACGCCATGGATGACATCCGCTATTTTGTGATGACCGTCGCCCGGCGCTCTGCCGCGGCCGGCGGATTCTGCGCCGCTGCCCCGGTGCGGCAATTACCCTAAAAAGGAGGACGTACATGCGTCTGAAACAATTCTTTCAGCGGGCCGCTCACGCCGCTGCCACCCCGGACAGCCGGACGGCCTGCCACCCTTTTCCGCTGCTGGACAGCTACACCCCTCTGCGGGGGCAGGAATGCGCCCTCTATGACAGCATCCGGGAGGCGGTGCCCATTGTGGACGCCGCCATCGACAAGCTGGTGCGGCTGTGCTGCTCCTTTGAGGTCAGCTGCCCGGAGGAGGAAGCCGCCCAAAAGCTTGCCCATTTCGCCCGCAGCGTGCAGGTGGGCTACAGCGGCCGGGGGCTGCATTTTTTCATCAGCCGGTATCTGGACAGCCTGCTCACCTACGGCACCGCCGTGGGGGAAATTGTCCCCACCCCGGAGGGGGACGGCATCAGCGCCCTGGTCAACGCGCCTTTGGACCTGTTGGAGGTAAAGGCGGGGCGGGAGCCGCTGCAGCTGGATTTTTATCTCAGGCAGGGCGGCCGCCGCATCCCGGTGCGCTGCCCCCAGTGGCTGCTGTTTACCGCGCTGTGCCCCTCGGACGGGAAGATCCTGGGCAATTCCCTGCTGCGCAGCCTGCCCTTTGTCAGCTCCATTCTGCTGGCGATCTACTCCTCCATCGGGCACAACTTTGAGCGCATCGCCAATCTGCGCTACGCGGTGGTCTACAAGCCCGGCTCCGCCCCCATGGACCCGGCCGGCGCCAAAGAGACCGCCGAATCCCTGGCGGCCCAGTGGTCCCAGGCCATCAGCTCCTCCGGCGGGCGCATCCGGGATTTTGTGGCGGTGGGCGATGTGGAGATCAAGGTCATCGGCGCCGACAACCAGATGATCGACACCGAGGTGCCGGTGCGCCAGATGCTGGAGGAAATCGTCGCCAAGCTGGGGCTGCCGCCCTTTATGCTGGGGCTGAGCTGGTCCACCAGCGAGCGGATGAGCATCCAGCAGGCGGATCTGCTCACCGCTGAAATCGAGAGCTACCGGGCGCTCATCGGCCCGGTGCTGGAAAAAATCTGCGGCGCCGCCCTGCAGCTGTGGGGATATGACTGCCCCGCAGAAATCCACTGGAACCGCATCCGGCTGCGGGATGAGGAACAGCTGGCCAACGCCCGCTACCTCAACGCCAAGGCCGACCAACTGATCCGAGAGGAGGAAGAACGCCATTGAAACAAGCTGCCATCACCAAAAGCCTGGAGGAGCCCACCAGCGCCGAGCTGGAACAGATCAGCCGCTTTGCCCGCCGGCCGCTGAAGCCGGAGGAGGTCTATCTGTTTTCGCTGGTGCTGTGCGACAACGACGTCGACCGGGATCTGGAATGCTTCCCCCGGGCCTCGCTGGAAAAGCTGGCGGAGCTGTTTGTGGGCAAGACCGGCATCTTTGACCACAACCCCAAAGGGGAAAACCAGACCGCCCGCATCTATAAAACCCAGGTGCTGGAAACGCCCGGCCGCACCGCCGCCAGCGGCGAACGGTACGCCTATCTGAAGGCCTGGGCCTATATGGTGCGCTGCCCGAAAAACGAGGATTTGATCCTGGAGATCGACGCCGGCATCAAAAAAGAGGTGAGTGTGGGCTGCGCCGTCGGCCGGGTGCGCTGCTCCGTCTGCGGCAAGGACCTCCGGCAGGAAAGCTGCCCTCACCGCCCGGGCCAGGCCTACGGCCCCAAAAAGGAGGTCTGCTACCACCTGCTGGAAGAGCCCACCGACGCCTATGAATGGTCCTTTGTGGCGGTGCCGGCCCAGCCGCAGGCCGGGGTCACCAAAAGCCTCCCCGCCGGCGGGACAGAGGCGGAAAAAGCCCTGGGCGCCCCCGGGGAGCGCGTCACCCTCAGCCGCGCCCAGTGCGACGGACTGCTGCAGGAGCTGGCCCGCTTAAAGGGGCTGGCGGCCCAGGGGGAACGGTACCGGGAGGAGCTAAAAAAGCAGGCCGTCTCGCTGGCTGCCTGCGCCCTGCCGGGCCTGAGCCCGAAGCTGGTGGCCAAAGCCGCCGACGCCTGCACGCTGGAGGAGCTGACCGCCCTGCGGGACAGCCTGCGGGAGGAAAAAAACCGCCGCTTCGCCGGGCGCCCCCAGCTGGAAGCCCCTTCCCCCGGCTCGGGGGAGGACAACGGCCCCTTTTGCATTTGACGGACAAACCCATTTGATTCAGGAGGTACTGTTATGAGTTATTACACCACCCTCAAGCTGGATAAATCCATGTATCATTCCCCCAAGGGCTTTGCCCAGACGCTGGAGGCCATGGACCCCAGCGAGCATTATCAGGACAGCGAGCTGGCCGGGCTGGACGCCTTCCAGCGGCAGCTCAAGCGCTTTGACATCAAGGTGGCCCGCCGGGCCAGCGACATGGTGGAAAAGTTCTTTGAAAACAGCGAAAGCGCCACCCTGTTCCCGGAGTATGTCTCCCGGGCGGTGCTCTCCGGCATGGAGGAAAACACCGCCCTTTCCTCCATCATCGCTTCCCGGGCGGATGTGGGCACCCTGGATTACCGCACTGTCACCACCGATTTTGACGCGGATGACCTGGCCGCCACCGCCGTGACGGAGGGCAGCGAGCTGAGCAAAATCGACATCCGCCTCAATGAAAAGCTGGTCACCATGAACAAGCGCGGCAAGCTGCTGACCGCCTCCTATGAGGCGATCCGCTACCAGCGCATCGATTTGTTCACCGTGATTATGAAGCAGATCGGCGCCAGCATTGCCCGCGCCCAGCTGATGGATGCGGTGGACGCCATTGTGGAGGGCGACGGCAACTGCGCAGCCGCCGAGGTAATCCAGACGGCGGCCGCCGGCACCATCACCTATGCGGACCTGCTCAGCCTGTGGGCCCAGTTTGGAGATTTTGAGCTGAATACCCTGCTGGTCTCCCCCGCCATGATGGTCAAGCTGCTGGGCATCGACGAGCTGAAAGAACCCGCCGCTGGGCTGGGCTTTCTCACCACCGGCAGCCTGAACACCCCTCTGGGCGCCAAGCTGGTGAAGGTGCCCGGCATGGACGACGATATCGTCATCGGCCTGGACCGCAGCTGCGCGCTGCAGATGATCACCGCCGGCGGCGTGGTGCTGGACTATGACAAGCTGATGAACTGCCAGCTGGAACGGGCGGCCATCACCTCCACCTGCGGTTTTTCCCGCATCTTCCCCGACGCGGCCAAGGTGCTGCAGCTGAAAACCGCCTGATGAAGCGCATCCCTCAACATCCATGGAAGGAAGGTGCATCACTTGGATCTTGACGAAATCTACACCCTGTTTGTGCAGCTGAGCGGCCTGAATAGCGAGGAGGGCCCTGCCTGGAAGCACCTGTGCCAGAGTGCTGCCGCCCGGCTGGCCCCCAGGCTGCGTGACGAGGCCCTCCAGGAGGAAAACCGGGGCCGGGTGGAATTTCTGGCGGCGGCTTATGCCGCACGGCTCTATGATCTCATCCAAAGCGGCGGGCCGGATGAGGTAAAGCTGGGGGATGTCTCCCTTTCCGGCGGAGGGGGGAGCGGCTCCGGCGCGCTGCTGGCCATGGCCTACGCCCTGGCGGCGGACTGCCTGACGGCCGGCCCCGGCCCGGGGCTGGCGGGCTGCCCATGAGGAACCTTTCGCAGCGGATCGGCGAATGCATCCGCCGGTACGGCCGATCCTTCTATCCGGAAAAGGAGGAGACCCAGGCCTTCTCCGGGGTGCTGTGCCCGGTGCTTTCCACCGGCAGCTTATACCTCCGCCAGCCCTATCTGCCCGCAGGGGACGCCGCCCGCAGCTTTTTCTGGCTGACCACCCCGGCCGAAGCGGCAGAGCTGGCGCTGGGGGAGGGCGCCGTGCTCTGCTGCCAGGGCAGCCGGTACCTGATCCGGCACCGCGCTGTGTTTTACTGGCAGGAGCAGCCGGCTTATCTGCGGCTGCTGGTACAGGAGGTGACGCCGTGAGCGTGTTAAGCGAGCTGAAAACCGAGCTCTGCCGCCGCATGGCCGCCTATGCGGGGATGGAGGGCTTCGCTGTGACGGAGGAATTCCCCCCGCAGCGGGTAAAGCTGCCGCTGGAGCAGGGCATCCTGGCCGTCGGCTTTGAGGAGATCTCCCTGGCCGCCGGGGGCAAGGCCAGCCAATCGGCTTTTTCCCTGCGGCTGCGGCTGGATTTTTACGCCCCGCCGGACCGGGAGGCCCTCTGCCACCAGGCCTTTGAGGCGGTGTGCGCCGGCTGGCTGGAGGAAAGCGGCCTGGGGCCCCAGCAGATCCAGTGCGGGCGCATCGCCTACCAGCCGGATCTGGGGTGCCTGCACCTGCCCGCCTCGGCCAGCTGCACGCTGGCCTTCGGGCCCGAGGAGGAAACGGGCGACACCATCCGCGACCTGATCATAAGGAGTGAAATTTTATGAGCACGATTTCTCAGCGGCCGGGGGTTTATTCCAGCTACACGGTTTCCAGCCTGTATGCCCCCAGCCGGAACGCCCGCGGCGCCGCCGTCATCGCCGCCAGCGGGACCGCCGGCAGCCAGGGGGTGGAGATCACCACCCTGGCCCAGCTGGAGGGCGCCTTTTCCCAGGAGGATGGGGCGCTGTACACCGCCGTGCGCCTGCTGCTGGCCAGCGGGGTGCCGAAGGTCTTCTGCATCGGGCTGGGGCAGAACCCTGGCGCACAGCAGTACACCGCGGCACTGGAGCTGTTAAAAAGCCGAAAGGACTGCTACGGCATCCTGTGCGACAGCGCCCTGGCGGCGGTGCACACCGCCTTTGCCGGCTATCTGGAGGAGGGCGCCCAGAGCCAGCGGGAGCAGCTGGCCTTTTTCGGCATCGGGGAGGGGGAGGACGCCCTGACCGCCGCCCAAGGCGCCAACCAGGAGCGGATGATCTTCACCGCGGGCAGCGCTGGGGCCTTCGGGCTGGAAAAAAGCCCCCTGGTGCCCGCTGCGGCGGTGGCTGCCGCCGTTCTCACCTGCGAGGATGTCTCCCTCAGCTTCTGCTACCGGGAGCTGCCGCTTCTGGAGGGGCTTTCCCCCGTTTTCACCGAGGAGGAGATCGACGAGCTGCTCCTCGGCGGCGTCACCGTGCTGGAGGAATCCGCCGGGCAGGCGCAGATCATCAAATGCGTCACCAGCCGCACCGCCACCGACGGCCAGACAGACCGTTCCTTTGCGGCGGTCAACACCATCCTGGTCATCGACGAGGTGATGGCCGCCCTGCGCAGCCGGCTGACCGCCCTGCTCAAGGGCGGGCGCAACAACGCCGCCACCCGGGAAAGCATCGCCTCCCAGGCGGTGGTGTGCCTGGCAGGCTTTGTGGAGGAGGGCAAGCTGGACAGCTACGAAAAGCCCCTCTGCTCCCAGAGCGGGGAGGACCCCTCGGTGTGCGTGGTGCAGGTGGCCTTCCGCATCGCCCATGTAATCCACCAGATTGTGGTGGACGCCAGAATCCAGATTTAAGGAGGGAACCCGTTGGCAAGCTATCAGTTTTCCACCAGCAAGGATATTTATCTGGAAATCGACGGCAAGCGCCTGGCCTCGGTGCAGAGCTACACCGCCAAAACCACCCGGGAAAGCCGGTATGTGGAGGCCTTTGGCTCGGCGGAGCCGGTGGGCACCGCCGGGGGCCGGGTGCGGCATGTGATCCAGCTGAGCCGCATCGCCCTCACCGGCAGCGGGCAGGATGTGGACCTGTTCGGGCTGGAGGAATTCAACCTGGTCATCGTCAAGCCCGACCGCAAGGTGATCTACTGCGGATGCCGGTGGTCCTCCATCGAGGAGGACGCCCGCCTGACCGACACGGTGGTGGAATCTGCCGTGCTCATGAGCGCCAGGCGCATCGAGGTGAAATAATGCGGCGCACCCTGCGCCGCGCCGGGGCGCTGGCGGCCTGCTTCGGCGGGGAAAACCCGCTGGAGGCCTGGGCGGCAGGCTGGTATTATGCCCTGGCGGCCCGGCGGCTGAGCCGGTTCTTCCCGCTGGGGCTGTACCGGGCGGGACGGCTTTCTCCGGCTCAGATCCTGCTGATTGCCGCCCAGGAGGAGAAAGGGGTGGAGCTGCATGTGGATGCGGGTGCTTGCCCGGCTGATCCGGCCGCCCGGGGATAGGGAGCGGCGGGCCTTTCTGCGGCAGCTGTGGCGGGAATACGGCCCGCCGCAGGCCCTCCCCCGCCCGGCCGAACGGCCTCTCTGCCCGCTTTCGGACTCTCCGCCGGCGCCCAGGGCATCCCGCAGCTGGGAGGCCCCGCCTGCACCCGCCCTGCGCCATAGCCCGCCGGAAATCCCCGGCTGGGAGGGGCCGGACTATCCCCGGTTAAAAAAATCCCCCGCCCTGCCGCTGGAAAGCCACCGGCTGGACCGGCAGGCCCTAGCCCGCCGGTGCAGCATGCCCTGAAAGGAGGAAACCACCGCTTTGTTTCAGTTTCATCAATACCGCTTTGCCCATCATCCGCAGAAGATCAGCATCCAGCATTCCTTTGCGCTGCCGGCGCACTTCGCCCCCTATCAGGGCGACCAGCTGCAGAGCCTGGGCCCCAAGGGGGCGCTGATCCGCTGCGAGGGGGCCTTTCTGGGCCAGAGCCCCGAGGACTGCGAAGCCCAGCTGACGGCCCTGCTGGCCCAGACCCCCCAGGGGGAGCCGGCGCTGCTCTATCTGCCCTATCAGGAGCCCTTTTACGCCTGCCTAAGCTCCCTGGCCACCAGCCGGGAAGGGGACGGCACCTGCATGCTGTACACCCTGGAATTCCTGCAGTGCCCGGAGGGCAGCCTGCCGGAAGGAGGGAGCAGATGAGCCTGATCCTGCAGGCCGCCGCAAAGGACGGCGCCAGCCTGCCGCTGGGGCAGCTGCTCTATCTGGAGCGCACCGAGCAGTGGGACAGCCCCGCCCAGGGGCTGATTGCAGACTTTCTGGCCCAGCCGCCGGTAACGGAGATCGCCCGCCTGACGGTGCGGGACCCGGACGCCGGCTGGGAATTCGACGGGTATGTGGACCAGCAGGACTTCCGCTGCGGCGGCGACGGCTGCACCCTGCGGCTTTCGGCGCGCTCCAGGGGCGGGGCGCTGTTGGATAACGAGGCCATGCCCCAGGCCTTTTACGGGCTGCGGTATTCGGCCATGATGAGCCGCTTCGCCTCTCCCTACGGGCTGGGCTGGCAGACGCCGGAAAACCCGGTGCTCTCCCGGTTTTCCATCGCGGGCGGCAGCCGGGTCTGGCAGGTGATCCGGGATTACTGCCTGCTGGCCTTCGGGCAGGCCCCGGCGGTGCGGGAGCACATCCTCTACCCCAAGGGGCTGCCTCAGACGGCAGCCAGGCAGCCGGACCGGCCCCTTCTGTCGCTGGAATGCCGCCGCCAGCCCACCCGGACGGTGAGCGCCGTGCTGCTGCGGGGCAAGCGGGGGGATTATACCGCCCGCCTGCGGAATTTTGACGACCCCATCCCCCAGTATCCCCGGCTGCGCTACCGGGTGCCGGGCAACGAATTCACCGGGCAGGACCTGGCCCAGGGGCACGAAACCATTTTAAATTCCATGCGGGATTATGAAGTCTTCACCCTGGAGCTGGAGGGGCAGAGCGCCCTGCGGCTGGGGGATATGGTGGAGCTGGAGGCCTATTCCGGCCGGCCGCTGCAGGTGGGGCAGGTGCGGCGCATCTTCTCCCAGGAGGGGCACCGCACCCTGCTGCAGCTGCAGAACCACCGCTGGATGAGAGGAGGCAGCTGATGGCAGAAGAATTAAGACTGGCCGTGGGCCAGGTTTCCTACGCCGGGCCGGAGGGCTGCGGCGTCTGGTTTGACCGGGAATACCGCGAGCTGCCCCTGTTCGGGCCGGCGGGCATCCGGTACCAGCCCCGGGAGGGGCAGCGGGCGCTGCTGCTCTCCGGGCGGGAGGGCTGCGCCCTGCTGGGGGTGCTCTCCCCCGCCGGGGCGATGCTGCCGCCCGGCGAAATCCGCCTGGAATGCGGCGGCGGCTGGCTGCACCTGAAGCAGAACGGCGACGTGGTCATCAACGGCGTCACCATCACCAAAGACGGGCAGATCCTGCCCAAGGAGGGAAGCTGATGGACACCAAACTGGAAAACGGGGATTTTGCCCTGAACAGCCGCGGCCTGCCCCAGACCGTCCAGGGAAGGGAGGAGATCCTCCAGCAGGCGATGATCCGGCTGTGCACCCGCCGGGGCAGCCTGCCGGCGGACCCCGCCCTGGGCAGCCGGCTGTATCAGCTCACCGCCGGCGCCCGCATGGAGGAAGAGGCCTTCGCTTACGCCCAGGAGGCCCTGGCCCCCCTGCGGCAGCTGACGGTGAAAAGCGCCTCCTGTTCCCTGCAGGACCAGCGGCTGACGGTGCGCCTGCAGCTGGAATGGGAGCAGGAAAGCATCCAAATGGAGGTGACGATATGACAGAATCCTATGAAGAACGCTACTGGCAGGCCATGCGCAGCCGCTATGAGGAATTGACCGGCAGCCGCCCGGAGGACGCCTCGGACATTGCCATCCGCCTTAGGGTGCTGGCCGGGCAGCTGGCCGGGCTGCAGCAGTCGCTGGATGAAATGTTCCGGCAGGCCTTCCCCGCCACCAGCTCGGGCAGCTGCCTGGACGCCCATGCCGCCGCCCGGGGGCTGAGCCGCAAGGCGGCGGTGGCGGCAGCGGGCAGCCTGACCTTCTCGCGGGAGCAGGCGGCTGCCACCGACCTGATAATCCCGGCGGGCACGGCAGCGGCGGCCTCCCTGGCGGATGAGGTGAGCTTTGCCACCACCGAGGAGGTGATCCTCACCGCCGGGCAGACCCAGGTGACCGCGCCGGCAGCCTGCCAGCAGCCGGGCAAAACCGGCAATGCGGCGGCGGGCGCCGTCACCGTGATGATCGACCCGCCCCAGGGCATCACCGCCGTCACCAACGGCGAGCCCTTTACCGGCGGCGAAGAGGCCGAAACGGATGAGGAGCTGCGCGCCCGGCTTGCCGACGCATACCGGCAGGTGAACAACGGCACCAACACCGCCTTTTACCGCCAGGCCGCGCTGGAGACGGAGGGGGTCTTTTCGGCCCATGTGCTGCCCCGCAGCCGGGGCCGCGGCACGGTGGACGTAATCGTCAGCGGCCGGGGGCAGCCGGTGCCCGAAGCGGCGCTGACCGCCCTGGAAAGCCGCCTGGCCGCCCAGAAGGAGATCAACGTGGACATAGTGGTGAAAAACGCCGACGCCAAACCGGTGGATTTGACGGTGGAGGTTGCCCCGCTGCCGCAGGCGCTTTTCCCGGCGCTGAAGGAAAGCTGCGCCGCCGCCCTGACCGACGCGCTGAACGCCAGCGCCGTCGGGGAAAAGCTGCGCCTGGGGGCGCTGATCCACCGGCTGTGGCAGGTCACCGGGCTGGAAAACTGCCGCATCCTCTCCCCGGCGGCGGATGTGGAAGCCGACGAGGATGAAGTGATCCGGCCGGGCACCATCACCGTCAACCAGATGGGGGTGACCGCTTGAGCGCCTATGACAAGCTGCGCGCCGCCATCCAGGCGCTGGGGCTTTACCGCCTGGGCGGGCAGAGCGCCGTAGCCAGGGAGCTGGCCGCCTACGGCGCGGGGCTGGAGCTGCTGGAGGAGCATCTGGAAGCCTGCCGGCAGGCCATCTTCCCCGCCCTGGCCGGAGCGGAGGGCCTCGCCCTGTGGGAGGATCTGCTGGGCCTGCTGCCCCTGCCCGGCGCCACCCTGGAGGAGCGCCGCCAGGTGGTGCTCTGCCGGCTGGCCACCCGGCCGGATGATTTCGGGCGGGAGGGGCTGCTGCGCTCGCTGCGGGCCTGCGGGGTGGAGTGCCGGATCACCGAGCAGTATCTGCCCGAAACGCTGCACATCGAAGGGGTGCGCCTGCTGGGCGAATACAGCAGCCTGGCGGAGGTCACCCGCGCCGCCGAGGCGGTTTTTCCCGCGCACCTGGACATCGTCTTTGCCGTCGGCGCCCTCAGCTGGGATCTTTTTGAGGCCAAAAATCTCTGCTGGGACGATTGGGACGCGGAGGATTTCACCTGGGATTATTTTGACCTGAACGGCGACCGTCTGGGCCAGGCGGCGCCGGCAGCACAGAAAGGGGATGAGGACCATATCCAGCAGCAATAAGAGCGCCCACCTGGGGCTGAACCTCTGGCTGGGCAGCGACAAGCCGAAGCGGGAGGATTTCTGCCAGGATAACCAGCTCATCGACGAGGCGGTCGGCGAGCATGTGGCGGACGAGGTGTGCCATCTTTCCGCCCAGGAGCGGCAGGACTATCTGCGCAAGCCTTACACCGTCGGCACCTATACCGGCGACGGGGCGCAAAGCCGCTCCATCCAGCTGGGCTACCGGCCGCAGCTGGGATTTCTCTTCCGGGCCGGGGGCCCCGCCGTGGCGGCGGACTGCATGAACTACAACACCGACCTGTTTTCCGCCATGTTCACCTCGGAATACGCCTCGCTGGGGGTGACGGTGACGGATACCGGCTTCACGGTGCAGAGCCTGGCCAATTTTGACCCGGTGACCTGCCTGAGCCCCCGGCTCAACCAGTCGGGAGAGACTTATGTGTATGTGATCTTCCACT
>CAJFPC010000067.1 GCA_904398325.1 Candidatus Neoruminococcus faecicola
GCGCCCTGGGAGGAAGCTCCCGGGTGCGGGGGATTTTTCAGGAAGAAAATATCAAATCGCCTGCTTGAGCAGGTAGAGGATGGCAAGGTGCACGGGGTAGAACCAGTAAAAGCCCCATTTGATCCAGCTGCTTTTGCGGCCGCGCTGGCCGTTGTAGCGGCGCAGCAGCGGGACGGAAAGGAAAATCCCCGCCCGGGCCGCCAGCGAAGAGCCATACCAGAGCCCCTGGGCCAGATACAGCCCGCCGACCGCCAGATGCACCGCCGTCTGGCGGTTTTTGTGCTGGTGGAAAATGCCGAGCCCCAGCACCATCAAAACGGCGATATAGTTCCAATCCGCTGAGTAGGAGAAAAGGCAGCATAAAGCGACGGCAAACATTTTCTGCCGCAGCAGCCAGCCTTTCCGTTCCCAGGCGGCCAGGGCCAGGAGGCCGAAAAACAGCGACCACATCACATCGGTGGCTACCCAGAACTGCAGGGGGTCATAACCGAAGCATAAGGTAAAAGGCAGGTGGGAAATCACCGCCATGCCCGCCAGCCGGCCCAGATAGCGGCGCAGGCTGGAGGTATGGTAATAGCCCTCCGCGATGAGAAAGCACATAATGGGAGCGGTCAGCTTGCCCGGCAGGTGCAGAAACTGATAAACCGCCAGCTCATGGGGCACGAAGGCGATGATGCTGTGGTCAAACACCATAGCGACAATGGCGATCACCTTCAGCTGGTTGGAGGTGAAGGTGATCGCGGCCGCCCGCTGACGGGGGCCCGCCTTTTGCACCGGCGCCGCTGCCGTCAGGTGCAGCGCCTTCAGGACCGCTTCCGACATCTGTCTCATCTCCTTATTCTAAAACTGCCGGCTCCGTGGAGGCGCACTGCACCTCCCAGGCGTCATGATCCTGGTCAAAGAGGATCACGGCAGAGGCGCTTTCCGCTATCAGCGCCGGGGTGGCGTAGATGACGCCCTCTTCCCCCAATCCGGGGTCGCCCATGGCGTCAGTGCCCCATTGCCAGTACCGCGCGCGGGACTGATAAGGGTCTTCCACCAGGTAGTAGCCGATGCCGTCCACTTCCACATAATCCGCCAGCACCATGTAATGCTGGGCAGGGGTGAAATTGGCGCTGCCGTGGGTCTCATGGACGATGGCCATGGCGCCGCGTTCCGAGACCGCCTCCAGGACCGCGTCCCAGTCGATGGCCTGCTGGCCTTCGGCGGGGTCGGCGTAATAGATTTCCGGCTCGGCCACGCCATAGAGCTGCGCTGCCACCGTCATGAAGGTGTCGTCTACCCCCGAGGCGGTGATGCGGTAGCCGTTTTCCAGCACATAGTCGATCAGCTCGGTAGGGTCCACCTCCCGGTGCAGATAGCTGGAAAGCACCATGGTGACCGACATCACCCCGCAGGAGCGGTCGATGGCGGTATCATTTACCTCATTGGGGCTTTCCGGGTTGGGGAAGGGGTATTCCGCCCAGTCCGGGTCAGTCTGCGCCATATAATAAAGGCCCAGGCTCTCGCCGCTGCGCAATAGGGTGCCGTCGATGCCCGCCGCGATCATGCGGGATTTATAGACGGTGTATACGTCCTGCTGCATGGCCTCCGGCAGGGTGGGCAGCCCTTCCAGCAGCTGGAGAGTCCCTTCATCCAGAACGGGCTCTTTTTCCACCTGGCAGAAGTCGTAAAGGGTGGCCACCAGCGTCTGGAGATGATCGTCAAACAGGTCGACCACCTCAGGGCGGGACTGGCTGTGAGAGACGAATTCCAGCTGGGCGGAATCCGCCAGCAGCGTCTTGATCCGGGCTGTTTCCTCCGAGCGCTCGCCGGGCAGGGTGCCTGTCCCTTCCTGTAGGGAGGAGCGCAGCGCCTCCGATCTTGGGCGGCCTGCTGGCGTTCCTCGCCAAAGCTGCAGGCGGTGGCGCAGAGCATCAGGGCCGCGCAGATGAGGGATGCGATCCATCGTTTCATGCAGTTTTCATCCTTTCCGTTTGCCGCTGCACTCGGCGGGAAACAGCGTCAGGCTCGCAGGAGCCTTTTTGTTATTTTTTCTTTGCTTTGGGGTAGTATACCTGTTTTTGCGCATCCAAATCCTGATTTCCGCGTTTTTGGAAAAAACTGAAACCAGCCGGATGGTTAAGTGCCCATGGATGTGCGGTCAGAAGATCAGATTGACCGCCAGGCCCACCGCCAGCGCCCAGACCATCACGAAGGCCAGATATGCCAGAAAATGCCTGGCCCCCAGCACGATTTTGACCGCGCCCAGGTTGGTGATCTTGGTGGCCGGGCCAGTGAGCATAAAGGCGGCTGCGCTGCCCAGGCTCATCCCATCCCACAGCCAGGCCTGCAGCAGCGGGATGGTGCCCCCGCCGCAGGCATAAAGCGGCACGCCGATGGTGGCTGCCATCAGCACCCCAAAGGCCTCGTTGCCGCCGAACAGCGCCGTCATGGCCTCGGCCGGCACATACCGCTGGAACAGCGCCGCCAGCAGGATGCCGATGAAAAAGTACGGCCCCGTCGCCCGGATATTCCGCCCCAGGTTTTTGAGAAAGCGCAGCCAGAGGCGGGGGTCG
The DNA here is from genome assembly GCA_904398325.1 of Candidatus Neoruminococcus faecicola. Classification (GTDB taxonomy): domain Bacteria; phylum Bacillota; class Clostridia; order Oscillospirales; family Ruminococcaceae; genus Neoruminococcus; species Neoruminococcus faecicola. The sequence continues at coordinate 2,559 of CAJFPC010000067.1, forward strand.
GTATCCCGGTTTTCCGGCTCCGCAAAGCCGGAAAAGTTGAAAAATGGCTGTTTGCGGCGGCAAAAGCGCAGCAGCAGCCCGGCCGCCGCCCCGCAGAGAAAACAGGAGACGATGCGGATTGCCAGCGCGGTGCCGCCCAGCGCCGCGCTGTACAGGATCAGCTGCGGGTTGAGCAGAATGGAGCTCATCATAAAGGCAGCCAGCCAGTCCTCCCCGATGCCGCTGCGGGAAAAGGACGCCGCCAGCGGGATAGTGCCATACATGCACAAAGGGGAAGCGATGCCAAGGGCGCTGGCCAGAAAAATGCCCAGCACACCCAGCCGCTTCCCCTGCAGGGAGCCGAAAGCGCGGTGGATGCGCTCCTTGGCAAAGACGGAGACGGCAGAACCCAGCAGCATGCCAAGCACCCAGTAGGGCAGGATCTGGCGCAGCTGCAGGGTAACATAATACCAGAGATAGACAAATTCCCGGTGGAGGATTTCAGCCAAGGGGATCACCGGCCTTCCATATCCAGGCAGAGCTCGCACCGCCCGGGCAGGGAAAACGCCTGGAAGTAAGCTTCTTCCAGCGGGATCCACCGCTCCCGAAAGGCGGTCAGCCCCGCTTCGCCGTTCCGCTGCCGGATGCGCCGCAGCTGCTCGGCCGGGGAAATGGTCAGGAATACGTGCAGGCCGTAATGCTCCCACAGGGCGGGGTGGCAGCTGTAGGAGCCTTCCACCACCACAAGGGGGGCCGGCAGCACGCTGACCGGCTCCGCCAGCGATTGAGTATGGCAGTCATAGGGCCGGTAGGAGAAGGGCCGGCCCTTCTCAAGGGGCAGCAGAACCTCCGCCAAAAAGCGCTCCCAATCCACGTTGCCGCCGGGCTGGGCCAGCCGCTGGGGGGTGCGCTGCTCCGGCCGCAGAAAGAAATGATCCAGATGCAGCACCGGGCAGCCGGTTTCCCGCTGCAATGCGGCGGCCAGGGTGGTTTTGCCGGCGGCGCAGCGGCCGTCAATGGCGATGACCAGGGGCCGGCTCAGCTGACGGCAGCGGGCCAGCACCTCCTTGGCGGAAGAAAGCGCGCCGCTCAAGAGTGCAGCTCCGCGTGGCGGGCTTCGTCATGCCGCTGAAAGCGCACCAGCCCGGTGCGGTGCAGCGCCACCATCACCGCGGGGATCAGCAGCAGTTGGGCGATGATGCCGGGGATGGCATTGAGCACCGACTGGGTGAGGAAGATCTGGAAGGTGAACACCCCGCCGGAAATGCCCATCAGCACCGTTTGCACCACGCCCCACACCACGCGGCCGGCCACCATGGCGGCGATCAGGCAGCGGTAGAGGGAAAAGACGCACTGCCACCGTGCGCGGCTGTAGAGCAGCCCGGCCATCAGGCCGTAGGTCATCAGCTCAAAGGCCATGGCCGTGGCGGTGGGGAAAATCGGCGGCATGCCGAACATGGCCGAGCGCAGCAGCGGCAGCACAAAGCCCACCAGGCCGCCGTACTGCCAGCCGCAGATCAGCCCGCAGAGAAACACCGGCAGGTGCATGGGCAGCAGCATGTTGCCGATCTGGGGGATCTGCCCGGTCACAAAGGGCAGCAGCAGCCCCAGGGAGAGGAACAAGGCCGCCAGCGTCAGGTTTTTCAGGTTGGGATTCTTCATCATAATCGCTCCTTTGGATTTGTTATTCGTCGATGTTCACCAGCTCATAGGCGCGGCTGCCGAGGCCGATGGCTTCGGCATGCTCCAGGGTGTGCAGGCCGTCGCGGGATTCAATGCGCTCCACCAGGGAGGCGCCGTCCCCCTGCGCCTGGGCATAGATCAGGCCGATGCAGGCCTGGTCCAGCGCCACCGGGTCGGTGGAGGCCAGGATGCCGATGTCGTGCATGTCGGGCTCGGCAGGGTTGCCGTCGCAGTCGCAGTCCACCGAGAGGCGGTTCATCACATTGACATAGGCGATGCGCTCGCCGCCGCCCAGATAGTCAGAAACCGCCTTGCCGGCCTCCGCCATGCTCTCGGTGAAGGCGGCCTGGTCCCCGCCCCAGGGATTGGTGCGGCTGGTGCCGCCGGAGTGGATCCACGCCTTGCCCTCGCTGGAACCCAGGCCGATGGAGATATTCTTGATCGCACCGCCGAAACCGGCCATGGCATGCCCTTTAAAGTGGGACAGCACCAGATAGGAATCATAATCGGCAAAGGCCGCGCCCACATAGTCCTCCTCCAGGCGGGTGCCGCCCTCCACCGGCAGGGCCATGGAGCCATTTTCATCCAGGATCTGAAAATCCGCAATGGCGGTGAAGCCGTGATCCTGTGCCACCTGGTAGTGCATGGCCGTTTCAGCCCGGGAACCGCCATAGGCGGTATTGCACTCCACAATGGTGCCCTCCACCGACTGCACCAGATCGGCAATCAGCTCGGGGCGCAGATAATTGCTGGCGGGCGGCTCCCCGGTGGAAAGCTTGACCGCCACGCGGCCGGTGGGCTGCCAGCCCATGGCTTCATAGACTGCCATCAGCCCCTCCGGCGAGATATCAGCGGTCATATAGACGGCCGGCGCGCCGGTTTCCTCCTCCGGGGCGGGCGCCGCTTCCTCCGGCTCGGAGGACGGCTGGGAGGATGACTGCGGTGCTGCAGAAACGCTGGCCGCCGCGCTGGAGGCGTTTTCGCCGCCGCAGCCGGCACAGACTGCGCCGCAAAGGCCCAGGACAGCGATCAAAGCGACAGCGCGATGCAGTTGTTTCATAAGTGTCCCTCCTCTGTGATTCAGGATACTATATCTTGGAAACGATGTCTAATACTTATTTTTTATTATCAGGAATGCTTTCCGGTTATTTTGCCGGATCGGGAAGGGCCGGCAGCTGCGCAGGAATGCGTCTGCTTCGGGGAAATGCTTCCAGGGAGCCGTTTTCCATTTTATTATAAGCGCTGGAGCAGGCTCCAAGTCAAGCGTTCTGCCTGTGAAGATTGGGTGAATTTTCCCGCTTTTTGGGGGGATGGTTTTGTTACAAAGCTGCTGCAGGAGTATTTTTTGAAATAGTAGTTGACAAACTATTGCGGGTGTGCTATTATATTTAAGCGCTCTTAAAGCGCATCCCTATCGCGGGGTGGAGCAGTTCGGTAGCTCGTCGGGCTCATAACCCGAAGGTCGTAGGTTCAAATCCTGCCCCCGCAACCACCCAAAAGCCGATGAAACTTTGTTTCATCGGCTTTTTCTTTGTGCTGGCGGTTACAAAATGTCATCATGGCAGCAAGCGC
>CAJFPC010000068.1 GCA_904398325.1 Candidatus Neoruminococcus faecicola
AAAAAGGGGCTGGCCAAAGGCCGCCCCTTTTCATCGTTCTTGCAAATAGCTGCGGAACCATCATTCAGCCTTGGCCACTTTATCCTTTTTGAAGAATTTTTTGATATCGTCAAAGAAGGGCGAGACCAGGAAGATGATGTTGATGGCGATCAGCAGCAGGCAGATCCAGTTGGTGAACACGTTCTCGTTGCCGGAGTTGACCAGGATCATAGCTCTTCTGAAGTGCTTTTCCACCGTGGGGCCCAGAATGAAGGCCAGCACGAAGGGAGCCAGCGGGATCTTGCTTCTTTCCATGTAGTAACCGACGGCGCCGAAGGCGATCATCAGGAACACGTCAAAGAGCAGGTTGCGGATCGCATAAGAGCCCAGCACAGTGAACACTGCGATCAGCGGGATCAGCACCGAGTTGGGGATTCTGGTGACCTTGGCAAATGCAGTTGCACCGAACAGGCCGATGATCAGGATGGCAAACTGGCAGATGACCATACCAAACAGCAGGCTGTAGGTGGCAAACGCATGCTGGGTGAACAGATCCGGGCCGGGAACCATGCCGTGGATGATCAGGCCGCCCAGGAACACGGCAGCGGTGCCGTTGCCGGGGATGCCCAGGGTGAGCAGCGGGACCAGGGAGCCGCCGACGACGGCATTGTTGGCTGCAGAAACAGCCGCCAGGCCTTCGGGGGCGCCGTTGCCGATCATCTCGGGATGCTTGCTCTGGCGCTTGCACTCGTTAAGGCTGATGCCGCAGGCGATCATGGAACCGGCAGCCGGGATGATGCCGACGACCGTACCGATGATGGAGGACTCGATGGTGATCCACAGCATGCTGAGGAATTCCTTGGGGGTCAGCTTTTTCTTCTTATCCACAGTGTCGTCAGCGACGGCGATGGTCTGCTTTCTGGAGGCGGCCAGGCTGAACACCTGAGCGCAGCAGAACAGGCCGATGACGCAGGGAACCATGGGGATGCCTTCAAACAGCTGCAGGATGCCATAAGTGTAGCGGTAACCGCCGGAAACCGTATCCATACCGACCGTGGCAAGCAGGAAGCCGGCCCAGGCGGAAATCAGGCCCTTGAGCATGGTGCCCTTGGTCAGGCCGACGATGATGGTGATGCCGAGGAAGGCGGTCAGGAAGGTTTCGGCAGGGCCGAACTTGATGGCGATCTGCGCCAGCGGCGGGGACAAAAACAGCAGGGTAAACGCACCGACGAAGCCGCCGATGGTGGCGGTGATGGTCGTGACCTGGATAGCCTTGTGGCCTTCGCCCCGCAGCGTCATGGGGTAACCATCCAGCACCATGAAGAAAGAGTCCGGCGTGCCGGGGGTCTTGATCAAAATAGCGGTGATGTTACCGCCGAAGGAGGCGCTGGAATACACGGCAGCCAGCAGCACCAGGCCGGTGGCAGGCTCCATGGAAAAGGTCAGCGGAATAAAGAGCGCAACACCCATCGTGGCGGTCAGACCAGGCAGCGCACCGATAACGGCGCCGACAATAGAGCCGATCGCGATCCACATCAGGTTGATGGGGTGCAATACGTTCAGTAAGCTTTCTAACATCTACTACCACTTCCAATCTCTAGATAATCACAGTTTCTGGCTTAACCAAACAGGACGCCCATCGGGATCGGCACCTTGAAGACCATGCCGAACGCGAGGAAAATAAACAGATCCATGCCCAGGGAGATCACGATCAAAGCGATCTTGTTTTTCATCCCCAGATAATACATCGCCAAAAACAGGAAAATCGGGGTCGTGATATACATGCCGATGAAATAGCTCAGGCCAGCATAGAAAATCATCATGATAATCAGGACAATCGCAATGCTGGAGCCGGAAAAATCATAGGGGTCCTTATCCTTTTTGCGCAGGCGCTGGATAATCAGGCCGGTAGCAAAAATAATCAGGAAAATAGCCCATGCCCGCGGCAGAATCCGGGAATCCGGCTGCTTGATGTTGAAGCTGTCAACAATGAACGCAATACTGAGAATGTAGATAAACCCTGCGGTAATAAAGTCATATTTTTGCATCTTATGCATTCTTACACTCTCCCTCTCAAGAAAAGGAAAGGGGCGCCCGAAACGGCTAGGCTTTCAGGCGCCCCGCCCTATTCACTTTACAGCGGTCAAATCAGGCCCAAGGTCTCTCGGCCCACTCCGCTCTCCACTGGGTGTCCAGATCCTTCCAGACCTGGGTCATGGTGGCGGAATCCTGCCAATCCAGCAGCACGTTGGCGGCTTCGGCAGCCTCGATGAATTCGGGATTCTCCATCGCGTTCTTCATGGCCTCTTCCAGGATCGCAACGATCTCAGGATCGGTGCCGGCGGGAGCCGCCAGGGTTCTCATGGAGAACTGGTTCATCTCCAGGCCTTCCTCAGTGAAGGTCGGCAGATCGGGATACTGCGCCATCCGCTCCAGCGAGCCGACAGCCAGCGCCTTGACGTTGCCCTGGTTGACGTGGTTCATCACGTCGCCGATGTTCAGCCAGCCCACGCGGACATGGCCGCCAATGATGGAGTTGATCGCCTCGGCAGCGCCGTCATAAGGCACGATGTTGAAGGTGACGCCTTCGTTCTCGGCCAGGGTGTTGCAGGCGCGGGCCTCAGAGGTGGTCAGGCCGGTAGTGGCAACGGTGATCTGGCCAGGGTTGTTGCGGGCCTCTTCCACCAGGTCGGCCATGGAGTTGATGCTGTCGTCAGTGGCAACCACGACCACGCCGGGGTCCGTCACCATATTGCCGATGGGGATAAAGCTGTCAACCGTGAAACGGCAATCCTCGCCGCGCTGAATGGGCAGCTGGAAGGCCGGGGAGTTGACCATACCGATGGTGTAGCCGTCGTTGGAAGCATTGGCCAGCGCGGTCCAGCCGATCTCGCCGCCGCCGCCGGCAGTGTTCTGTACCGTGATGGTGGAGCCCAGCTCCTGCTCCATGTACTGGCCCAGCATACGCATGTTCAGGTCAGTGGCGGAACCGGCAGCCCACGCCACGATGGCCGTGATGGTCTTGCCGTTGGGATAGTTCACCGTCGACTCGCCGCCGGAAGAGGCAGTGCTGCCGGTAGAAGCAGTGCTGCTGGTGTCCCCGCCGCCGCAGCCTACGACCGACACGGCCATAGCCGCAGACAAGGCGATCAGTGCCAGAGATCTCAGTTTCTTTGCCATGAATGTTTCCTCCTCTTACTTCTGAATAAACTAAAGCCGCCGCCCTGCTCTTTTGCGGTAATTAAGCGAAATAACCTATTTTGGGCTGTTTTCTGCGGCTTAATTTATTGATATTATAACAAGGGTTTCTTCTTTTGTCCAGATAATGTGAAGAGAAATCGAAAATTTTTTAAATATTTATGAATTTTTTACAATTTGGTTCCTGTCGTTTCCCTATTATCAAATAAATTGAAATATATCATTATTCTGGCCCCAGGTATCCTATCAACTACAGTTTATCAGATATGGAAGGGAGGTATGCCTCTGTTACGCCCAGGGGCGCTCGGCCCACTCCGCACGCCACTGGGTATCCAGATCGTGCCAGATTTGGGTCATGGTGGCGGAATCCTGCCAATCCAGCAGCACGTTGGCGGCTTCGGCAGCAGAAATAAATTCCGGATTTTCCATGGCGTTCTTCATGGCTTCTTCCAGGATGGCGACAATCTCAGGGTCCGTTCCAGCCGGCACCGCCAGCGCCCGCATGGAAAACTGGTTCATCTCAAGCCCTTCTTCACTGAAGGTGGGCAGGTCGGGATAAAGCTCCATCCGCTCCAGGGAGCCAACCGCCAGCGCCCTGACGCTGCCCTGGTTGACCTGGCTCATCACGTCGCCGATATTCAGCCAGCCTACCCGCACATGGCCGCCAATCACCGAATTGATGGCTTCGGCTGTGCTGTCATAAGGAACAATATTCAAAGTGATTTCTTCATTGGCCGCCAGCGTATTGCAGGCACGGGCCTCTGAGGTGGTCAATCCGGTGGTCGCGACGGTGACACTGCCGGGGTTGGCGCGGGCTTCCGCCACCAGGTCGGCCATCGAGGTGATCGAATCGTCCGCCGCAACCACCACGACACCGGGGTCGGTGACCAGATTGCCGACCGGAATAAAGCTGTCGACGGTATAGCGGCACTCCTCGCCGCGCTCGATAGGCAGCTGAAAGGCAGGAGTATTCACCATGCCGACTGTGTAGCCGTCCGGTTCGGCGGTCGCAATCGCAGTCCAGCCGATTTCACCGCCGCCGCCGGCGGTATTCTGAACGGTGATGGTCGTGTTCAGTTCCGGTTCCAGATACTGGGCCAGCAGCCGCATATTCAAATCCGTAGCGGAACCGGCGGCCCAGGGCACAATTGCGGTAATTACCTTGCCGTCTGGATAGTTGACTGCTGCCGTGCTGCTGGAAGCATTTTCTTCCGCACAGCCCAAAGCAGAGACAGCCACCATGGCAGCCAATGCTGCCAGCAAATAAGACTTCCGTTTCATCGTCATGATCCTCCTTTTCCTCTTGATAATGCAGCGGTTTCCCCTGTCTTTTACAGGCAAAACAAAATCTCCCGGCTTTTGCCCAGCGGGAAAATCTTTATCTAAAGTATATATAAGTTTTCAGAAAATGTAAATATATTTTATAAAAATTGTAAAATAATTTTGTACGCTCCTATTTATTTTGTGCTTGAAACCGAACGCCAAACGCGATAAAATATAAAAAAGGCACTTGCAAGGGAGGGCTTTTCATGAGTCAGAAAATCGTCATCACCATCAGCCGGCAGTACGGCAGCGGCGGCCGCCTGATCGGCCAGATGCTCGCCAAAGAGCTGAATATCCCTTTTTATGATAAGGAGCTGATCGCCGTTGCCTCCAAAGAGAGCGGCATCGCCCAGGGCATCTTTGAGAAGGCGGACGAACAGGCCTCCAACAGCCTGATGTACACCCTTTCCATGGGGATGTTCCCCACCGCCGTGGGCAGCAGCTTCAGCAACATGCCCATGAACGACCGGGTGTTCCTCATCCAGTCGGATATCATCCGCCGCTTCGCTTCGGAAGGCTCCTGCGTCATCGTCGGGCGCTGCGCCGACTATGTGCTGCGCAACGATCCCAATGCCGTCAATGTGTTCATCCACTCGGATCAGGAAAGCCGCATCAAGCGTGCCATCGACTCCTACCAGATCCCGGCGGATAAGGCACGGGCCTTTGTGGTCAAGACCGACAAGCGGCGCGCCACCTATCACGACTATTACACCGGGATCAAGTGGGGCCGGGCGGAAAATTACCACCTGTGCATCTACAGCGATTTCATCGGGCTGGAGGGAGCGGTCCAGACTATCCGCGCCTTTGCAGAATGCCATCTGGCCAAGCAGCAATGACTTCTCTGCTCCGAAAAAAAGCCGCCTGATGGGGCGGCTTTTTTGGATGCCATGTTTTACAAAGCCTCCATTTTCCGCACAAAAAAGCCTTTTTCCCGCCGCCCCGCTTGTAAACCATGTGGCAGTGTGTTAAAATAACAACGGAATCATCGTTCAGAAGAGGGAGGACACCATGAAAATTCAAGAATCCGGGGAAATGTATCTGAAAACCATTTTAAATCTGCAAAATGAACTGGGTGTCGTGCGCTCGGTAGATGTGGCGGCCGCGCTGGATTTCAGCAAGCCCAGTGTCAGCCGCGCTATGAGTATCCTGCGGGATGCCGGCTATATCACCATGGATGAACACCGGCAGATCATCCTCACGGAAAAAGGGTATGAAAAAGCCTCCTCTGTGCTGGCCCGGTACCACGTGATCTCCACCTTCCTGATGAAGACCCTGGATTTAGACCAGCCTCTGGCGGAACGCGAGGCCTGCCAGATCGAACACATCATCACCGACGAGACCTTCCACCGCATGCAGGAGTATAACGCCCGGCACGGGGAAGAAGGCGCCGCAGAATAATCTCAGCAATAAAAAAAGAGGCCGTCCCCCGGCCTCTTTTTTATTGCCAAAAACGCTCAATCAACGTCGATGCCCAATACCGCCCAGGGGGTGAGCAGCCCCAGCAGCTTATCCGCCGGGCCGCCGCCCCGGGTCAAAAAAATCAGCGCCAGCCGCTCGTGGCTGACATAGGCCCGCTCAAAAATATCCTTCACCTCGTGCAGCGGGGCGTTGGCCTTGGCAAAGCGAAAGCTCTCCCCCACGTGGGCCTCCAGCGGCAGGAAGTCACGCAGCTCCCCCACGGTCAGGTCTTTGTGGACGCTTTCCAGCCCGCAGCCGGCGATAAACTGCACAATGGTATTGGTGCTGAACACCCCCCAGACCGCCCCTCCATCGGTGAGGATCGGCGCATGGGTATAGTTTTTGCGGTACATGACCGCCAGCACATCGGCCACCCGGTCTTCCAGCCGGGCCACATACAAGTCCCGGCGCTTGACCGCGTAATCAAAAATCTTCGGCGGCGAGACCACTTTTTCCAGCAGCCCCTGCATCATATCCAGCATGGCGTCGGTGGGCACCACGGCATACTCCCCGTTGACCTTGGGCTTATGGGTCAGCAGGTTGCGCACCTCCCGGCAGTAGTCCAGATCCCCCTTCAGATAGCGGAACTGCGGCATCCTGGCCAGCTCCACCAGGGGGCTGGCGCCGCTGCGGCCCTTGCTGTATTTTTTGCGGATTGCATCCTCCAGCTGTTTGTACAGGTCGATAAATCTCTGGCCGTTATCCTGCATGGTGAAGCCACCTCCCGATCAGTTCAGCTTGCGGAAAAACTTGCATTTGGGGAACCGGGTGCAGTTGAGGAATTCCCTGCCCTGAAAGCACCCCTCTTTTATGACGCTGTGCTCCAGCGGGGCGTGGCACAGCGGACAGAGGCCATCCTCCCCGCCTGTGTAGCCGCTGCTGGTCAAAACAGGCGCCGCCTTGCGGCACCGGGGGCCGCTGAACAGCACCGCCACCTGCACCAGCAGAATCACGGTGCCGATGACCGCCAATATCAGCCACAGTTTCAGCATATTGCGCCACCTCTCAATCTGCAAGTTATTATAGCAGATTTCGGCCTCCTTCGCCAGAGGCGGCGCAAATTCGATTTGATTCGGCAAAAACCGGCAAAGAAAAGGCGGCGCACCGCCCTCGGGCAGCACGCCGTTCCTCTCCCGTTATTCCACCGAAATCATGTAAAAATACACCGGCTGCCCGCCGTTGATCAGGGAAATTTCCACCTCATCAGGCAGTTTTTCCCGCAGGAAGGTTTCCAGCTCCTCGGCCTCTTCCTGCTGCACATCCTCGCCGTAAATCAAGGTGAGGAAAATTTCCGGGCAGTTTTTATGCCGGCGCAGCAGGCTCTTGCACAGCTTATAGACGGTTTTGCCAAGGTCGCTTTCCACCTGGGTGAGCTTGCCGTTTTCCAGCCCCAGGATCTGCCCGGCGCGGATGGTCTGGCCGTCATAGTCGCTGTCCCGGGCGGCATAGGTCACCAGCCCGGTGGAGACATGCTCCGCCGCCTTCTGCATGGTGATGAAGTTTTCTTCCGCGCCCGCCGACGGGTCAAAGGCCAGCATGGCCGAAACCCCCTGCGGGATCGTGCTGGTAGGCAGCACCATCACGCTGCGGTCCGCCAGGGGGATCGCCTGCTCCGCCGCCATGATGATATTCTTGTTGTTGGGCAGCACAAACACCGTTTTGGCCGGGGTGGCATGGATGGCGCTGAGGATTTCATCGGTGGAGGGGTTCATGGTCTGGCCTCCGCTGACCACATTCTGTACCCCCAGGTCCTGGAAGAGCTGGTGCAGCCCCTGCCCGGCCGCCACCGCCACAAACCCGAAGTCGTTGGCAGGGTCCACCGGCTGGTATTCAAAGCCGGGCAGCACCGGCGCCGCTTTGGCTGCCGCAGCCTTTTTGGTCTTGTGCTGCTCGCGCATGTTATCCACTTTCATATTGATGAGATAACCCATCTCCAGCCCCTTCTGGAAGGCGCAGCCCGGGTTGTCGGTATGGACATGGATTTTGATGATCTCGTCATCCTCCACCACCACGATGCAGTCGCCGATGGATTCCAGATAAGCCCGCAGCGCTGCCGCATCCGCCTTTCCGGGATCCTTGACCACAATAAATTCGGTGCAGTAGGTGAAGGTGATCTCCCCCTCATATTCGGCGGCGGCATCCCGCAGGTGGTTTTCCAGCTGGCTGGGCGCGGCGGGCTCCTCCTGGCGGTCGGCCGCCATCTCGCCCCCATGGAGCACCTGGCCCATCCCCGCAAGGATCACCATCAGCCCTTTGCCGCCGGCATCCACAACGCCCGCTTTTTTCAGGGTGGGCAGCTGCTCCGGCGTCTCGGCCAGGGCCTGCTCCCCGGCGGCCAGCATGCCGTCCCACAGGGGGAGGAATTCCATCTCCGCCAGCGGCTGCGCCTCACAGTATTCCGCCATTTTGCGGGCCACGGTGAGGATGGTCCCCTCGGTGGGGCGCATCACCGCCTTGTAGGCGGATTCCACCCCCAGCCGCATGGCGCGGGCCAGGTCGGCGGCGCCGGCGGTTTCACAGCCGGTCAGCCCCTTGGCAATGCCCCGGAACAGCAGGGAAAGAATCACGCCGGAGTTCCCCCTGGCGCCTCGCAGCAGGGCCGCAGCAGCCGTGCCGGCCGCCTCGCTGACGGTACAATCATCCTCCATAACGGCCAGCTCCCGCTTGGCCGCCCCGGAGGTCATGGACATATTGGTGCCGGTGTCGCCATCCGGCACCGGAAATACGTTGAGTGCATCCACCTGCTGGCGCTGGCTGGAAATCAGGTTCGCGCCGGAAATAATGGCGTCCCGCATGCGGGCGCCGCTGATCTCATTAGACACGTCGTTTACCCCTATCTCTCTTTATTTGGGCGAAAGCTCCCGCCCTTACGCCTTCATGCCGTCCACAAAGACGTTGACCTTGGCCACCTCAAAGCCGGTGGCGTCGCTGACCGTATACCGGACTTTGTTGATGATGCTTCTGACAATGGCGGTGATATTCACCCCGTAGGTGACCTCAATGTGCAGGTCGATGACCAGCGCGCCGCCGATGGTGCGCACCCGCACCCCCTTATCCGGCCGGTCTTTGCGGCGGATGGCGGATAAAAGCCCCTCTGTCGCGGAAGTATTGGCCATGCCCGCCACGCCGAAGCACTCTGACGCCGCATAGCCGATCAGGCTGGCAAAATAGCCCTCCGACATTTCCACGCAGCCCAGCTGGTTCTCATATTTAATCATAGCAAAACCCTCCCGTCCTCTGGGCCCGCCGCCTCAGGGCGTCCGGGTCCATTCTGCCAAATTGTAAAAAATATTCTGCTGTGTTGCAGTAATATTTTGATCAATCTGTTGTGAAAATGATACCACACCTTGGGTGTATAGTAAAGGTATCCAGGGCAATTTCTGCTGAAAGCGCTCCACCAGCTCATCGCAGGAAACATTGCCCGCCAGCGTCAGGGTGACCAGGTCCACCATCTGCTGATCCTCCTGCTGGCCGTAGACAAAGCTGCCCCCCGGCGCCAGCAGCATGGAAAAATCCATGTCATAGGGCAGCGCCGCCTGCGCCAGATAAAAATCCCAGTTCATGCTTTCCAGCGCCAGCAGAAATTCCTCATAGGGCAGGCCCTGCACCTCCAGCTGGATGCCGATGCGGGCAAAGGCGGTCACCAGCTCCTGCGCCAGGTACTGCCGCTGGGGCTGGTCGCTGTTGTAGAGCAGCGTCACCACCAGGCGCCCGCCGGCCGTGGTGCGGTAGCCCTCCTCGTCGCGGATCTCGTAGCCTAAGGTGTCCAGCAGGTTGTTGGCGCTCTCCAGATCCTGCTCAACGGCGTGCTCCTCTTCAAAATCATAAAAATCCGGGTGCACCGGGGCACTGGCCGGCGTGCCCCACCCACCGTAGGAATGGCGCACCAGCTCCTCCCGGTTTAAGGCCTGGTGCAGCGCCAGCCGGAAGTTGTAATCAGAAATCAGCGGCTGGTTCAAATTCATGCCCAGATAGACCAGATCATTGGTCGGCACCCCTGCATAGTGGATGGTGCCCCCCTCCGCAGAGGAAGGGTCCTCGCTGTAGATAAAATCCACCGTGCCCACCTGCAGGCCGTAGCGCAGGGAATCCTCATCCGGGAAGCTGACCAGCTGGATCTCCTCCAGGCTGCCCGTCTGGCCGGTGTAATAGGGATTGCGCTGCAAAGCCGACTGGGAGGCGCCGAGCACCGGCACATAGGGCCCGCTGCCCAACGGCTGATCCGACTCGGCCGACGCCTGCTGGATGATCGGGAAGGTCAGCAGGTTGGCCGCATAAATATCGCCCTTCACCAGATGGAAAATAATCCTCTCCCCCTCCGCCTCGGCGGACAGGATGGTGGCAAGCCCCGCCTGATAGATGCTTCCCTCCCCCTTCGCCTGCTGGAAGGAGTAGAGCACATCCTGGGCGGTGACGGCGCTGCCGTCGCTGAAGCGGGCATCCTGGCGCAGCGTCACAATGCAGTCCATCCCCTCTGTCTCCGCCGAGGCGGCCAGGCGCATCCGGGGGGAAAAATCCGTCCCGATTTCCACCAGCGGCTCATAAATCAGGGCGCCCAGCTGCTGGTTGATCTGGCTGGTGAGCCGGTAAGGGTGCAGCACGTCATCCTGGTTGTAGGCCAGCGTCAGCTCTTCCAGGGGGACTGAAGCCGCCTGGGAGCTGCCGGCCGTCTCTTCCTGCTGGGGCTGCTGGGCCTCCAGAATCCCGCTGCTGCATCCGCAGCAAAGGGCCGCACCCAGCAAAAGGGCTGTCAGGCGTCGTAGCAAGGTTTTCTCCTCCCGTCTTTGGATTTTCCCGCGGCAGGCCGCGGATATGGTTTTATTTTAACATATTTCCGGGCGGAAAATCACCACCAAACTGTAAATTCCACCCGGCGCGCAAAAAAGGGACAGCGGCCCCTGCCGCTGCCCCTTGCCGCAATGCACAAATTATCTGGGTTCCACAATCAGTTTGATGGCGGTGCGCTCCTCATTATCAATGGTGATGTTCACAAAAGCGGGCACGCAGATCAGGTCCACCCCCGCCGGGGCCAGATAGCCGCGGGCGATGGCCACCGCCTTCACCGCCTGGTTGGAAGCGCCGGCGCCCACTGCCTGCACCTCCACCGCGCCCTGTTCACGAATGACTCCTGCGATCGCTCCTGCTACGGAATTCGGGACTGACTTAGCCGATACTTTCAAAATCTCCATCTAAAACACCCCTTCTATGATAGACGTTTTCCGTCTATGCCTATCATAGCCTATTTCTGGCAGTTTGACAAGAGATTTGAGGCAATATTATCTATTTATTTCAGCAAAACTCTTTCAATTTTGGTTGTTTTGCCAGTTTCGGCGTCAATCTCCGCCAGGATGCCGCAGAGCTGGCAATCCTCCTTGTCGTTTTCAAAGCGGACCGGCAGCCCCGTGATAAACCGCTGAATCACCGGCTGCTGCTTGACGCCCAAAATGGAATTGAGCCCCCCAACCATGCCCAAATCGGTGATATAGCCGGTGCCCCCCGGCAGGATGCGCTCGTCGGCAGTGGGCACATGGGTATGGGTGCCCGCCACCAGCGACACCCGGCCATCCAGATAATGGCCCATGGCGATTTTTTCCGACGTGGCCTCGGCGTGGAAATCCACAATGGTGATCCGCGCCGGATGCTCCCGCAGCAGCAGATCCGCCGTCTCAAAGGGGTTGGCGTTGGGGCTCATGTAGGTCAGGCCCTGCAGATTGAGGATGCACACCTCAAAGCGCAGCGCATCATAAAGGTAATATCCCTGCCCCGGCGCGCTGGGGTGGAAGTTGGCCGGGCGCAGAAGCGGCCCGCCGGACTGGTAAAGCTCGTAGGATTCCCGGCGGCGCAGGGCATGGTTGCCGGTGGTGATCACATCCACCCCGCTGTCATACAGGTGCCGGGCGCTGGAGGGCAGCAGCCCGTTGCCCTCGGCGGAGTTTTCCCCGTTGGCGATGACCAGGTCCACCCCGCGCTCCCGTTTAAAGGGGGGCAGCACCCGGCGGACGTGCTCACAGCCGGCCTGGCCCACCACATCCCCGATCATCATCACCCGAAACAATGCCATGTGACGCTCACTCCTTCTCTAAAAACAGCATATGCCGGGGCTTTTGGCCCCAGCATACGGCAAAATCTTACAGCACTTTGGAAAGAAAATCCCGCAGGCGCGGGTTCTGCGGATGGGCGAAAAATTCCTTGGGCTCATTTTCCTCCATGATCTGCCCTTCCGCCATAAACAGCACCCGGGTCGCCACCTCGCGGGCAAAGCCCATCTCGTGGGTGACCACCACCATGGTCATGCCCTCGGCGGCCAGCTCTTTCATCAGCTCCAGCACCTCGCCCACCATCTCCGGGTCCAGGGCGGAGGTGGGCTCATCAAAGAGCATCACATCCGGGTTCATGGCCAGCGCCCGCACAATGGCGATGCGCTGTTTCTGCCCGCCGGAAAGCTGGGGCGGATACGCCTCTGCCTTATCGGGCAGGCCGATGCGCTCCAACAGGCTCAAGGCCTTCCGGTTGGCCTCCTCCTCGCTCATCAGGCCGGTTTTCACCGGGGCGAGGGTGATATTCTCCCGGATCGTCAGGTGGGGGAACAAATTGAAATGCTGGAACACCATGCCCATTTTGCGGCGCACCTGATCCACATCGCAGTTGGGATCGGTCAGGTCGATACCTTCAAACAGGATCTGCCCCTGGTTGGGCACCTCCAGCAGGTTTAAGCAGCGCAGAAACGTGGATTTGCCCGAGCCGGAAGGCCCGATGACCACCACTTTTTCGCCCTTTTCGATTTCACAGTCAATGCCCTTGAGCACCACATGGTCCCCAAACTGCTTGACCAGGCCTTTAACGCTTATCACCAGCTGTCAGCCTCCTTTCAATCCGCCGCTGGATGGCCGTCAGCACCATGACCAGCACCAGGTAAACCAGCGCGATGCCGATCAGCGGGATAAACGGCTCGAAAGTGCGGCTGCGCACCAGTTCCGCCGCCTTGGTCAGATCCCGGATGGAGATATAGCCCGCCACCGAGGTTTCCTTCACCAGCACGATAAATTCGTTGAACAGCGCCGGCAGGATATTCTTGATGGCCTGCGGCAGGATGATGTAGCGCATGGTGGTGTTTTTGGAAAGGCCCAGCGACCGCCCGGCCTCCATCTGGCCGCGATCGATAGAGGTGATGCCCGCCCGGAAAATCTCTGCCACATAGGCGCCGGAATTGACGCCGAAAGCCAGCATGGCCACCCCCACCGCCATTTCAGGCGGGGCGCTTTTAAAGACAATATAATACATGATCAAAAGCTGCACCACCATCGGCGTGCCTCGGATGACTGCCAGATACAGATTGCAGAGCGCTTCCAGCGGGCGCAGCTTGCGGTTATCTGCTGCATATACCTTGATGATCGCCACAATCATACCCAGCAGCACGCCGATCACCACGGCGCCGGCCGCCATCAGCAGGGTGTTTTTCAGGCCCTCCAGATACAATAGATACCGGTCATCCGCTATGATATTGGTATAGACATCCCCGCAAAAGCCTGCCCACCAGGCAGAAATCTGATCGAGAAAGCCCATGCGTCCGCCCCCTTCCAAAAAGCAGGAAAAGACGACCGGCAGGCTTGCCCAAAACAGGGCAGGACTGCCGTCATCTTTCCAGAAATGTTACACGATCCTAAATCTTTATCAGCTTTAAGCAGCGGCCTCTTCCACGGCGCTCTCACCGGCAGGGGCTTCCTCAGCGGTGTCGCTTTCACCGGCGGGGGCCTCCTCGGCAGCGGTAGTGGAATGGTTGGTCATGAACTCGCTGATCTTGCCCTCTTCGTTCAGGCGGTCGATGGTGGCGTTGATGGCCTCCAGGAGATCCTCGTTGCCCTTGGCCACCGCCACGGCGTAGGATTCGGAATCGGAGATGGAGGCGTCAGAAACCTTCAGCCCCTCCATCTGGGAGGCGATGGCAGCAGCGGGATACTGGTCGATGACCACGGCGTCCAGACGGCCGTTGGCCAGATCCATGCCGGCCTCCAGCGCGCTCTTGTACTGGGAGATGGTGGCGCCGGTGCCCGCCAGGGAGCCGCTGGCAATCTCATCGCTGATCAGGATATCGCCGGTGGTGCCCAGCTGCGCGCCGATGCGCTTGCCGGCCAGGTCAGCCATGGTCTGCAGGTTGGAGCCTTCCGGCTGGATGATGTACTGAGAAGAAGAAATGTACGGCTCGGAAAAGTCGACCTGCTGCTGGCGCTCCTCGGTGACGGTCATGCCGGCCAGGGCCACATGGCCTTTGCCGCTCTCCAAAGAGGGGACGATGCTGTCGAAATCGCCGTCGCTGACCTGGAGGGTGACCTCAACGCCCAGCACCTCGGAAAGATCCTTGGCGATCTCGCCGGCGATGTCCACGTCCACGCCGGCCACTTCGGTGCCGGAGGTGTACTCAAAAGGCGGGAAGGTGGCGTTGGTGAGCATCACCAGGGTGCCGGTGGACTTGATGTCCTCCATCACAGGGCCCAGCTCCTCGGCGGTGGAAGCAGCAGAAGAACTCCCCTCGGCGGAAGCGGCGGAAGAAGAGCTGCTCTCCTCCTCGCTGCCGCAGCCGGAAATCATAGCAACGCTCAGCAGCGCCGCCGTCAAAACAGCAATTGATTTTTTCATGTTGCAAAAACCTCCTAAGATATTCCATCCACTGGATGTCGATACTCAACATTATACACGTTTTTTTCACAATTACAACTGCAAACTTGCCTAAAATCCGCAAAAAATTTATTTTTATTCATTCTGCCCGTTTGGCGGCCAGTGATCCCACAGATTTTGCATATCCTGCTGCAGGGGGGCGCACACCCGGATGATCCGCCCCGTCACCGGATGGCAGAATTCCAGCCTCCAGCAGTGCAGCGCCTGCCGGGAGATGATTTCCCCGCTGCCGCCGTAGAGGGCGTCTCCCGCCAGCGGATGGCCCAGCCAGGCCAGGTGCACCCGGATCTGATGGGTGCGCCCGGTATGAAGTTTTATTCTTAAGAATGTATAATTATTCGAAACTTTCATCGGCGCATACTCGGTGCAGGCGTATTTGCCGTCCGCGCGGACCTGGCGGCGGGGGGGTATCCTCCCCTTCCCGGCCGATGGGCGCCTCAATCCTCCCCGGCTGCATCAGAAGGCCGTGAGCCACCGCCAGATATTCCTTTTCCACCTGGCGGGCCAGGCGGCAGGCGGCGAAGGCGTTTTTGGCGGCCAGCACACAGCCGGTGGTATCCTTATCCAGCCGGTTCACCGGCCGGAAGGGCATCTGCTGCCCCCGGGCCTCCATCAGGGCGGCAAAGGCATTGGCCAGGGTATCCAGCTGATGGCGCTTGACCGGGTGGGTGGGCATGCCCGCCGGCTTTTGCAGCACCAGCACCTGATCGTCCTCATAGAGGAGCCTGACCGCCGCCGCCGAGGCGGGCACGCGGCTCTCCTCCCGGCGGGGCAGGCGCACCTCCAGGCAATCCCCCTGCGACACCCGGTCGATGGTGCGGATGTGCCCGCCGTTGAGCATCAGCCCCTCCGGCAGGCCTTTGAGGGCCTTGAGCAGCCGGCTGGAACAGCCAAAATGCCGCCGCAGCAGGGTATCCACCCGCTGGCCCGCATCCTCCCGGGAAATCATCAGCCTCAAATCCGCCGGCCGCATGGCGCCGCCCCCTTTCCAACGCTTATTGTACCCTGCCGGCCCCAAAAAGTCCACCCTTTCCCCCGGGAAGCCGCTGTGTTATAATCCTGCCAAAGGGGTGATCGCATGACCGCGATGGAAAACGACTATACCCGCCTGATGCAGGAGATCAAGGAGCGGCTGATCTACGCCGGCCTTCTCTGCGAAAAAATCCGCACCCAGCAGCAGGTCAGCTGGATGCAGCTCGAATCCTGCTGCCTGCAGGTGCGCAAAATGCTGGAGCTGACCGTCATGGGCTCCCTGGTGGTCAACCGGCCCGCCTTTGAGAAAATCGGGGAAGATTTTGCTGCCTGCAAAAATATCCGGGTGACGCTGCGGCAGATCCGGCGGCTGAACCCGGAGTTCCTGCCCCAGCCGGTCCGGGAGGAGCTGACGGAGGACGACTGCGTGCAGCCCATCACCGAAGGGGTGCTTACCGAGGGGCTGATTGAAAAAATCCACAAAAAATGCTCCCGGGCGCTGCACGCCCCCAATCCCTTCGGGGATGCGGTGGATTACGGCTACTACCTTCAGGAGCTGCCCCAGTGGCTGGAACGGATTTTTCGCACCCTCAAAAGCCACATCATCGTCTTCCCCGGGATGACAGGCGCTTATTATATCGACCTGGGCGACCCGCATTCCCCCATGACCACCATGACCCTGCTGCGGGCGAAGTGACCGCCGGGCACAGCGTCGCTTCATTTCCTGCGCAAGCCCCCGCCTTTCAGGAATGTTATCCCAACGTAAAAGCGGGCAGGAAGCGAAAAACTTCCTGCCCGCTTTCTGCTGCAACAGATAAAACGGCTGCCTTTCCGGCTTGCTTTTTCTTTCGGCTTATTCCACCCGGACAGCCAGCTGGCCGTCCCCGGCGGCGGAGACCACCGCTTTGCTGACGGGCTCCTCGCTCTTTTCCACCAAAAGCAGGCAGATGGGGTCCTCCACCTCCTTGCGGATAACGCGGCGGATCTCTCTGGCGCCGTTCTGGTGAGTGCTGTAGGCCTTGTGGGCCACGGCGGCGAGCACCGCATCGTCATAGCAGAGCTCGATGGCCCGCTCCCGCAGCGGCTCCCGCAGCTCTTCCATCATCAGGCGGGCGATCTTGGCGAAATCCTGCTCATCCAGGCTGCGGAAAAAGACGATCTCATCCACCCGGGCCAAAAACTCCGGCCGCAAAAATTCCCGCAGGCCCTTGATGGCGCGGTCCTTGGCGGCCTCGTCCGCCTGGCGGTTGAAGCCCAGGGTGTTCTCCCGAATCTGGCTGCCCGCATTGGAGGTCATGACGATCACCGTGTTCTCAAAGGAGACGTTCCTGCCGTGGGCATCGGTGATATGGCCCTCATCCAGAATCTGCAGCAGGATGTTGAGCACGTCCGGGTGGGCCTTCTCGATCTCGTCGAACAGCACCACCGAATAGGGCCGCCGGCGGACCTTCTCGGTCAGCTGGCCCGCCTCGTCATAGCCCACATAGCCGGGCGGCGAACCCACCAGGCGGGAGACGGTGTGTTTTTCCATATATTCCGACATATCCAGGCGGATCAGCGGGTCCACGCTGTCAAACAGCGCCTGGGAAAGCACCTTCACCAGCTCGGTTTTGCCCACGCCGGTGGGCCCCACAAAAATAAAGGAAGCCGGCCTGCGGCGCCCGGAAATCTGGATGCGGCTGCGGCGCACCGCGGCAGAGACCAGCTCCACCGCCTCATCCTGGCCGATGATCTTGGATTTGAGGGTTTCCTCGATGTGGGCGACCTTTTTTAACTCCCCTTCGCGGATTTTGCTGGCGGGGATCTTTGTCCACAGCTCCACCACCTTTGCCAGGTCGTCGGCGGTGACGGGCATGCCGATGGCCTCCGGCTCCAGGGCCAGCTGCCGCTCTTTGAGGCGGGACATTTCCGCCTTTACTCCGGCCAGCTGCTCGTAGTCGATGACATTCTGGGATTCCAGCGCCTCTTCCTGCTCCTTCAATTCGCTCATGCGGCGGTTGTTGCGGTCGTATTCCGCCAGCTTCTCGTTGCGCAGCGTAGCGCAGGAGCAGGCCTCATCCAGCAGGTCGATGGCCTTATCCGGCAGGTAGCGGTCGTTGACATACCGCTCGCTGAGCACCACCGCCATGCGCACAATCTCCTCCGAGACGGTGACGCGGTGGTAGCGCTCATAATACTCCTTGATGCCGGAAAGCACCTCCACCGCATCCTCGATGGAGGGTTCATCCACAATGATGGGCTGGAAGCGCCGCTCCAGGGCGGCATCCTTCTCAATATTTTTGCGATACTCGTTAAAGGTGGTGGCGCCGATCACCTGCAGCTGCCCGCGGGAAAGGGCGGGCTTGAAGATGTTGGCCGCATTCATCGAGCCTTCGGAATCGCCGGCCCCCACCAGATTATGGATTTCGTCGATAAACAGGATCACGTTTCCCTTGTTTTTGACATCCTCGATGAGGCCCTTGACCCGGCTCTCAAACTGTCCCCGGAACTGGGTGCCCGCCACCAGGGCGGTCAGATCCAGGATGTAGAGCTCCTTATCCGCCAGGCGGGGCGGCACATCCCCCGAAGCCAGCTTCTGGGCGATGCCCTCGGCGATGGCGGTTTTGCCCACGCCGGGCTCGCCGATCAGGCAGGGGTTGTTTTTGGTGCGGCGCCCCAGGATCTGCATGGCGCGGTAGATTTCCTTCTCGCGGCCGATCACCCGGTCCACCTTGCCCTCCTTCACCTTTTGGGTCAGGTTTTCGCAGTAGTTTTCCAGATATTTATACTTGGCCTTTTTGGCATTCTTGCGGCCTCGGTCCTTGGGCTCCGAGGGCGCTTCGCCCTGCTCCGCCGGCAGCGGCGTGCCGAAAAAGTTATTCATAAAGGGGAACGGCTGCGCGCCGCCCATTTCAAAATCATCGCCGTTCTGCTGCATCACATCCATCAGCTGGTTGTTCATGTTTTCCACATCGTCATCCGAGATGCCCATCTTATCCATCAGCTCCTTGACCTGGGGGATGCCCAGCTCCTTGGCGCATTTTAAGCACAGGCCCTCGTTGATCGTCTTATCCCCCTCCATCCGGGTGATGAACAAAACCGCCAGCCTCGTCTTGCAGCGGGAACACATCATATCCATCGTTACACACCTCGATCCTTCACTGCGGAAGTATACTAAAATTATATGAATATTTTATGGCAAAATTTTCATATAACCTTAAATTTTACGCATCCTCCCCCAAAACCAGCGCCGATAAATCCAGCTGCTCCACTGCGCGCATGACATAGCTCTGCTGCAGGCTGCCGGGGTCCAGCCACTCCACCTGGGGATAGGCCGCCTGGGCCATGCCGGCCAGCAGCACTGCCAGACCGGCCACGATCAGCACACCCTGCACCGTGCCGAACACGGCGCCCAGCACCTGGTTGAGCCGCCCCACCACCGGCAGATAGCGCACCCCGGTAAACAGTTTGGCCAGCAGGCCGCACAAAATACCGAAAATGCAAAATAATACAAAAAAACAGAATGCCCGCAGCACCATGACCATCAGCGGCTCCACCACCATGGCGCTGATCAGCTGCGCAGCGGCATCGGTGGTCTGGCCCACCACCTCCTGGGGCAGGCTGCTCAAATCTATCGGATAGCTGCCCAGCGCCGACTGGATCAGCTGGGAAAGGCTGTCCACCTCGGTGACAATATCGCCGTAATGCTCCGCCAGCGCCTGGCTGATGCGCAGAGTGACGCCATTCTCAAAAAAACTGCGGTAAAGATAGATCGCCAGCGGCGTGCTCAGCAGCAGCGCCCCCAAAAAGGAGAGCACCGTCCCCACCAGCTTGATGACAGAAGTAATCAGCCCCCGGTGGGCCGAGATCAAAATAAAAAGGATGACAATTGCCAGGGCGGCCCCATCTACCAGATAGGGCAGATATTCTGCTGTCATGCGTCGCTTTCCTCCTTTCCCGGGCTATTCCTCCTGAGAAGAGCTGGCCCGGATCTCTTCAATGGTATCCGAAGTCTGATAATAAAGATTGCCGGCCAGGGGGGCAAAATCCTCCAGATCTGACACCGGGTAGCTGGCTGCAGCACCCGACTGGCCGTAAGCATAAGCATAAATGGCGTCTGCGGACGCCAGATAAATGCTGCCGCGCTCGGTTTTTACCGACTGCACCCCATGGGTCAGCTGCTGCAGGGAAGAGACGCGCCCGCTGTCGGTGATGGTCACCATGGAATACTCCTGCCGGCCGATCTGGGACTGGGTGACCACCGCCATCCCCTGGCTGCCGGTATCAAAATACGCCAGCTGAAGCCTGCCGTAGCGGTATTCCCCCAGCTGCCTGCCGGAACCGGAAAGCACATAGGCCCCCTGGTCGCTGACCACAGCGATGCTGCCGTTCTCCATATAATCCACCTGGACGATCATCTCCCCGGGATAGTCCACCGTGGCCACCGGCTCCTCCTGGGTCAGGTCGAAGATCATCACCTGGCTGACCAGCATCCCCTCCTGCGCATTGAGGGTAGCGATGGCCATATGCCCCCCGGAAGGGAGCAGCGCCGCCGACTGGATCAGATCGTCTGCGCTCATCCAGGCGTAAATTTCCCTCTGGTTGGAATCGTATACCGTCACCTTTGCAGCAAAGCCGCTGGCGTCGGTTACCACCGCGAAGGTGCCGTCGGCGCTGACATCGGCGGAAATGATGGTATCCTCCAAATTGCTCTCATAGATCGTCTGGGCGGCGGTGCGCAGCATCAGGCCGTGGCCGCCCCGGTCATAAAGGAGCAGCCGGCCATCCTGTGTCTCTGCCGTCGGGTTGGTATAGCGGTGCTGGGCGCTGCTGACGGTTTTTCCCTGGCGGGAATAGACGTAAAGGTTGGTGTCGTTGAGCAGGTAAAAATCGCTGCCGACCACCCCCATCTCCTGGGTCTGGCCGCCGGGGCTCTCCAGCGGGAAGCCGGGGCCGCTGCCGAAGCTGTGGATGAAATCATCCGCCGCATACCGCAGATCCCGCACCAGGCTGCTGTCTTTTAACCAAAAAAAGGCCGCAACCGCCAGAGCCATCACAAAGAGGATGGCCAGCCGCTTGAGCCTGTTTTTGCGCATGCGCTTTTTTCGGGCCTTTTCAAAATCCGCGATCCGCTGACTCAACCCAGCGCCTCCCTATCATAAAAAACTTCGTCCAGATAAAGCCCCTCCGGCGGCAGCGTGATGCCCGCCCGGGCACGGTCCCGGGAGGACAGGATGGCCGGGATGCCGTCCGGCGGGATTTTGCCCTGGGTGACATAAAGCAGCGTCCCCGCCATGATGCGCACCATATTGTAGAGAAACCCGTCGCCACAGACGGAAAAGAGAACCAGGTTCCCCTCTCTGGTGACGGAACAATCGTAAATGGTGCGCACCTTATCCTTGACCTGCGCCCCCGCTGCGCAAAAGGCGGTGAAATCATGAGTGCCGATAAAATCCCTCGCAGCCCGGTCTGCCAGCCCTTCGTCGATGGGATAAGGGCACTGCCAGGCCATATCCACCAAAAAAGGGTCCTTGACCCGGCTGTTGAGTATCTGGTAGACATACCGCTTGCCCCGGCAGGAAAACCGGGCGTGGAACGCCTCCGGCACCTGGCGGCAGCTTTTGACCGCGATATCCGCCGGCAGGTTGGCGTTCATCGCCCGCACGGCGGCGTCGCAGTCGATGGTGCTTTCCGTATGGAAATTGATGCAGAAATTCCTGGCGTGCACCCCGGCGTCGGTGCGGGAACAGCCGTAAATGGTGATCCCTTTGCCGAAGATGCGGCCCACCGCCTGGCGGAGCATGCCCTCCACCGTGACGCCGTTTTTCTGCAGCTGATAGCCGTGATAGTGGGCCCCGTTATAGCTGATGAACATGGCCAGATTCCGCACAGGGCACACCTCCTTGGCCGGCTTTTTTAAAAAGGCATGGGCAGATAAAGGTTCAGCAGGATGACCCCCGCCGCCAGCGCACAGAACACCAGCGCCGCCGCAATATCCACCCCGCCCAGCTTCAGCTGCTTCATGCGGGTGCGGCCCTCGCCGCCGCGGTAGCAGCGGCATTCCATGGCCAGGGCCAGCTCATCCGCCCGGCGGAACGCCGAAATAAACAGCGGAATGAGAATGGGGATCAGCGCCCGGGCCCGCTGCATCAGGCCGCCGCTTTCCAGGTCGGCGCCGCGGGCCTTCTGGGCGGACATGATCTTGTCCGTCTCCTCGATCAGCGTAGGGATAAAGCGCAGGGCGATGGTCATCATCATGGCCAGCTCATGCACAGGGAATTTGAGCTTCGCCAGCGGGCTCATCAGCCGCTCGATGGCGTCGGTGAGCACGATGGGCGAGGTGGTGTAGGTCAGCAGTGAGGTTCCGGCGATCAGGGCGATGATGCGCACCGCCATCAAAAAGGCGGTCCACAGGCCCTCTTTGGTGATGGAAAGGAAGCCCAGCTTCCAGATCACCTCGCCGTCGATAAACAGCATGTTGAGCAGGGCGGTGAAGATCACAATGGGGATCACCGGCTTAATGCCGCGGAAAACCATTTTGCCCGGAATTTTCGCAATGCGGTACAGCACCGCCAGAAAAACCACGCTCATGCCGATGGTCACCAGCGTGGAGGCCATGAACAGCAGCACGATATACACGATGGTGAGGATGATCTTCATGCGGGGGTCCATCCGGTGCAGAAAGGACTGGCCGGGAAAATACTGCCCGATGGTGATATCCTTAAGCATGGTAGCCCCTCCCTTCCAGCAGGTCCTCGATCTCGTTTAGGGCATATTGCATGGTGTAGGTGTTGGGGTTGACCGCAAAGCCCTGCTCCGCCAGGGCGGTAAACACCCGGGAAAGCTGCGGCACCGCCAGGCCCATCCGGCTCAGCTCCTCCGCATGCTTAAAGACCCGGTGGGTCTCGTCATACAAAAACAGGTGGGAGCGGTTCATCACCAGCACCTTGGTGGCGTATTTGGCCACATCCTCCATGCTGTGGGAGACCAGCAGCACCGTATTGCCCCGGTGGCGGTGGTATTCCTTCAGCTGGCCCAGGATGCGGTCGCGGCCGCGGGGGTCCAGCCCGGCGGTGGGCTCGTCCAGGATCAGCACCTCCGGGTCCATGGCGATCACCCCGGCGATGGCCACCCGGCGCTTCTGCCCGCCGGAAAGCTCAAAGGGGGATTTTTCCAGAATTTCCTCCGGCAGATCCACAAACTGCGCGGCCATGCGCACCCGGTCCTGGATCTCCGCCTCCGAAAGGCCCATGTTCCGCGGGCCGAAGGCGATATCCTTGGCGACGGTATCTTCAAACAGCTGGTACTCCGGGTACTGGAACACCAGCCCCACCCGGAAGCGGAACTGCCGAATCTTGCTTTTATCCGCCCAGAGGTCCTGCCCGTCGATGTACACCTTGCCGGAGGTGGGCTCCAGCAGGCCGTTGAGATGCTGGATCAGGGTGGATTTGCCCGAGCCGGTGTGGCCGATGACGCCCACAAACTCGCCGGCTTCAATCTCCAGGTTCACATGGTCCACCGCAGCCTTTTCAAAGGGCGTGCCCTGGGAATAAATATAGGTCAGGTCCTCGGTTTTAATGATCGGCATCGACATTCTGCTCCTTTAAAAATCTCGCCAGCTCCTCGGCGCATTCATCCTCAAAAATCACATCCTGCCGCAGCTGGTAGCCCTTCTGGCGCAGATGGTAGATCAGCTCGGTGGCGGCGGGCACATCCAGCCCCACGGATTTTAGCCGCTCCACCTGGGAGAAAACCTCCCGGGGGACGCCGTCCATCAAGATTTTACCATCATCCATCACCACAACCCTGTCGCATCTGGCCGCTTCATCCATATAATGGGTGATCAGCACCGACGTGATGCCGAACTGCTCGTTGAGCTTGCGGATGGTGCGCATCACCTCGCTGCGGCCGCGGGGATCCAGCATGGCGGTGGGCTCGTCCAGCACAATGCACTTGGGGCGCATGGCGACGATGCCCGCAATGGCCACCCGCTGCTTCTGCCCGCCGGAAAGCTGGTGAGGCGCGTGCATGCGGTATTCGTACATGCCCACCTCCTGGAGGGCCTCATCCACCCGCCGGCGGATCTCCGCCGGGTCGACGCCCATATTCTCCAAAGCGAAGGCCACATCCTCCTCCACAATGGTGGCGACGATCTGGTTGTCCGGGTTCTGGAAGACCATACCCACCGTCTGCCGGATGTCGAACAGGCGCTGGGGATCCTTGGTATCGATGCCGTCCACATACACGGTGCCGCCGCTGGGCAGCAGGATCGCGTTGAAGTGCTTGGCCAGCGTGCTCTTGCCGGAGCCGTTATGGCCCAGCACCGCCACCATCTGCCCCTTGGGGATGTCGAGATCCAGCAGGTGCAGCACCTCATGGCTCTCGCCCTCGTCGTTCTGATAGCAGAAGGTCACCTGCTGGGCTGAAATAATCTGTTCCATATTATGCCTCCTCTCCCCCTGCGGCGTTTTGCTCCCCCTGCCAGATGGCGGTGCTGCCGCAGGGCAGCACCAGGCCGGTCTCTGAAACCGGCAGGCCGATCTCGGAGGAGGAGACCTGCCCGCCCAGCCGGCGGCGGATCACCACCGCCAGTATATACTCCATCACCGAGGGGCTCAGCCCCGTGGTGTAAGAATTCAATAAAAAGAACAGCGCATCCGGCGCCAGCAGCCGGGCGGTCAGCTCAATGAGGTCATAGATCTGATCCTCCAGCTTCCACACCTCGCCGGTGGGCCCCCTGCCGTAGGAGGGCGGGTCCATGACGATGCCGTCATAATGACGGCCCCGGCGGATCTCCCGCTCCACAAACTTGCGGCAGTCATCCACAATCCAGCGGATAGGCCGCTCTTCCAGGCCGGAAAGCCGGGCGTTCTCCCTGGCCCACTGCACCATGCCCTTGGAGGCGTCCACATGGCAGACCTGCGCGCCCGCCTGGGCCAGGGCCAGCGTGGCCCCGCCGGTATAGGCGAACAGGTTGAGCACGCTGACCGGCCTGCCCGCCGCAGCGACCCTGGCGGCCATCCAGTCCCAGTTGACCGCCTGCTCAGGGAACAGCCCCGTGTGCTTAAAGCCGGTGGGCCGGATAGAAAAGCGCAGCCCGTGATAGCCAATCTGCCATTCCTTCTGCTTTAGGGTGCGGTTTTCCCAGTGGCCGCCCCCTGAACTGGAACGCCGGTAATGGGCGGCGGCCTGCTGCCAGAGGCTGCCGCGGGGGGTGTGCCAGATCACCTGTGGGTCCGGCCGCGCCAGGATGACGTCGCCCCAGCGCTCCAGCTTCTCGCCGGAGGAAGTATCCAAAATCTCAAAATCCTGCCATCGGTCCGCCACTCTCATTTACGCCAGACACTCCTCTATTTTCCGTGCGATTTCCTGGGCTGCAGCCCGGATCTCCTCCTCGGCTTCGCCCTCCACCATGACCCGCACCAGCGGCTCCGTGCCGGAGGGCCGCACCAGAATCCGGCCGCGCTCGCCCATTTGGGCCTCTTTTTCCCGCACCAGCTGCCAGACGGCCTCCTCCGCTTCCAGGCGTTCCTTGCCCTGGGCGCTGACCCGGACATTGAGCAGCACCTGGGGATACACCGTCATAACGGCGGCCAGTTCGCTGAGCGGCTTGCCGCTGCGGCGGAGCACATCCGCCAGCAGCACGGCCGACAGCTGCCCATCCCCGGTGGTCATATGGTCCAAAAAGATAATATGGCCGGATTGCTCCCCGCCCAGGTTATACCCGCCGCGGAGCATCTCCTCCAGCACATAGCGGTCCCCCACCTTGGTGACCGCCGTCTGGATGCCGGCGCCCTTGGCAAAACGGAAAAAGCCCAGATTGCTCATCACCGTCACCACGGCGGTGCTGTTTTTAAGCTTGCCGCGCTCCATCAAATCCCGCGCCAGAATCGCAATGATCTGGTCGCCGTCCACCAGCCGGCCTTCGGCATCCACCGCCAGGCAGCGGTCGGCATCCCCGTCAAAGGCGACGCCCATGTCATACCGGCCGGCGGCCACCCATTGCTGCAGCCCCTGGATATGGGTGGAGCCGCACCGGTCGTTGATATTGATCCCGTTGGGCCGGTCGCCGATCAGCTCCACCTGGGCGCCCAGCCGGGTGAAAATCTCCCGGGCGGTGGCGCTGGCGCTGCCGTTGGCGCAGTCTATCAGCAGACGCAGCCCCTCCAGCCCTGCCGGGGCCGCATCGCAGATATGCCGGATGTAATCCTCCGTCTGGCTGCCCGCCGGCAGAATCGAGCCGATCTCCCCGCCGGTTTTCAGCATAACCGGGCGGCTGTGATCCAGGATGATGGACTCAATCTCCTCTTCCTCCCGGTCGCTGAGCTTAAAGCCGGTAGGGCCGAACAGCTTGATGCCGTTGTATTCATAGGGGTTGTGGCTGGCGGAGAGCATCACCCCCGCGTCAAAGCCCCCCTGGCGCACCAGATAGGCCACCGCCGGGGTGGGCACCACGCCCAGCAGCTCCACATCCACCCCCACCGAGCACAGCCCGGCCGTGATGGCGCTGGAAAGCAGCCCCCAGGAGATGCGGGTATCCCACCCGATGAGAAAGCGCGGCTTGCGCTGGTGCACCCGGTCCGAAACCACCATCCCGGCGGCCCGGCCGATCTGCACCGCCAGTTCCACGCTCAGTTCGCTGCAGGCGACGCCCCGGGCGCCGTCGGTGCCAAAAATTCTACCCATTCTTCATTCTCTCCCATTTCTTGCAAGTGTGAAACCTTCCACTCCATCCTGTGCGGGAGAGAAGGAAAAGGTGCCTTTTGCTGCCCGTTTTTATCCCAAAAAAGCAAAATTTTTATAATGTGATCTGCTCCGGGCCGGCGCCGGGCGCCGGCAGGCCCAGATGCTCATAGGCCAGAGGGGTGACGCAGCGCCCCCGGGGCGTGCGGGCCAAAAAGCCGATCTGCATCAGATACGGTTCATAAACATCCTCCAGGGTGATGGCCTCCTCCCCGATCATGGCGGCCAGCGTCTCCAATCCCACCGGGCCGCCCTGGTAGACGCGGATGATCGTCTCCAGCATTTTGCGGTCGGTGTCATCCAGCCCCAGCGGGTCGATCTCCAGCCGGTTGAGGGCGATGGCGGCGATATCCCCGTCGATGATGCCCTTGCCCATGACCTGGGCAAAATCCCGCACCCGCTTGAGCAGGCGGTTGGCAATGCGCGGGGTGCCGCGGCTTCGCTTGGCAATGGCCAGGGCGCCCTCTTTTTCACAGAGGATGCCCAGAATCGAGGCGCTGCGCAGCACTATGGTGGCCAGCTGCTCCTCGTTGTACAGTTCCAGCCGGAAAATCACCCCGAACCGGTCCCGCAGCGGCGAGGTCATCTGCCCGGCGCGGGTGGTGGCCCCCACCAGGGTGAAATGCGGCAGGTCGATGCGGATCGACCGGGCCGCCGGCCCCTTGCCGATGATGATATCCAGGGCGAAATCCTCCATCGCCGGGTAGAGCACCTCCTCCACGCTGCGGGAAAGGCGGTGGATCTCATCGATGAACAGCACATCGTTTTCCGACAGGTTGGTCAATAAGGCCGCCAGATCCCCCGGCTTCTCGATGGCGGGGCCGGAGGTGACCCGCAGGTTGACCCCCAGCTCGTTGGCGATGATGTTGGAAAGGGTGGTCTTGCCCAGGCCCGGCGGGCCGTAGAGCAGCACATGGTCCAGCGCCTCGCCGCGGGCCTTGGCCGCGCTGATATAGACGTTCAGGTTCTCCTTGACCTTGTCCTGCCCGATATAATCATGAAGGCTCTTGGGCCGCAGGGAAAACTCCACGTCGCTGTCCGATTCCTTATAATCCGGCGCGACAATGCGGCTCTCAAAATCCATTTCCTGATCCAAACTAGCTCCTCCTCCCTGCAGCCCTCAGCGGCTGCACAGGGCCTTCAGCCCCTGGCGCACCAGCTCCTCCACCGGCAGCGACTGCTCCAGCGGCGCAATGGCGCCGGCGGCCTCGGTCTGGCTGTAGCCCAGCGCCACCAGCGCCGCCACTGCCTCCGAGGCGGGGCTGCTCTCCGCCAGGACCGCGGCGGCCTGCTGCCCCTGCGCCGGCAGGCCGGCAAGCCCCCCCAGCCCGCCTTTGGCCACTTTATCCTTCAGCTCCAGCACGATGCGCTGGGCCAGCTTGTTGCCCACGCCGGCACAGCGGGTCAGGGCCTTGGCGTCCGAGGCGGCCACCGCAAGCATCAGCCGGTCGGGGCGCAGCTCCGACAGGATGGAAAGCGCCACCTTGGGCCCCACGCCGGTCACCCCGGTGAGCATCCGGAAGGCCTCCAGCTCCTCCCGGGTGAAAAAGCCGAACAGGTCTGCCGCATCCTCCCGGAGGTTCAAATAAGTATACAAAAACACCTGCTGCCCGGTTTTCGGCAGGCTGGCGGAGGTCTGCAGGGTGGTCAGGCATTTATAGCCCACGCCGCCGCATTCCACCACCGCCATGCCGGGTTCACCGGCGATCAGAGTGCCGTTTAAGCTGTAAATCATTGCGCTCCCTCCTTAGCGGGCATAAGGGTAGCGGTTGAGCAGCGACCCCGCCGTATGGGCATGGGTGATGGCCAGCGCCAGCGCATCGGCCACATCATCCGGCTTGGGGATCTGGTCCAGCCCCAGCAGGATGCGGGTCATCTCCATCACCTGCTTTTTGACCGCCTTGCCGTACCCTACCACCGAGGATTTCACCTGCAGCGGCGTGTATTCATACACCGGGATCTTCTCGTGCACCGCCGCCAGCAGGATCACCCCCCTGGCCTGGGCCACGTCGATGCCGGTCTTCTGGTTGGTGGTGAAAAACAGCTTTTCCACCGACATCGCCTGGGGTCGGTGACGGCGCAGCACCTGGGTCAGGTCGCGGTAGATCTTTTCCAGCCGCTCTGCAAAGGGCATCTCGGCCGGGGTGGTGATGGCGTCATATTCCAGCGGGGTAAAGCGGTTGTTCTCATACTTCACTACGCCGTAGCCGACAATGGCGTAGCCGGGATCAATGCCGATCAAAATCATAGTTCTTCCCTGCTTATCAAATTGCAATATTGGGATAATTATACCACAAGCCGCCCTTTATCACAACCTAAAGGATTTTTTGTTTACAGAATATTTCTATTTTTCTGAAATTTTTTTGCGATTTCTCTTGATTTTTGCAAAGCCCTATTGTATAATACATTTTGTTCTCAAAAATACGGACGATTAGCTCAGCTGGTAGAGCATTCGCTTGACGTGCGAAGGGTCAGGGATTCGAGTTCCTTATCGTCCACCATTTTAACTGTCCCCGCAATCGTGGGGGCGGTTTTTTTCTTTCCGGCTTTTCTTTCCCCGGCCGTGGTGCTATACTATAAGCCAAAGGGGGAATTCTTATGAAACTCGGCATCCTCCGCTGCATGCAGACGGAAGATTATTGCCCCGGTACGGCGGATTTGCGCGCCGTGCGGGAAAAAACCGGCGCCTTCGCCGGCCTGGAAGAACCCATTGAGCTGATCGGCTTTGTCAGCTGCGGCGGCTGCCCCGGCAAAAAGGCGCTGCTGCGCGCCCGGGAGCTGGTGCGCCGCGGGGCGGATACCATCGCCTTCGCCTCCTGCATCCAAAAGGGGACGCCCATCGGCTATCCCTGCCCCTTTGCCCGGCAGATGAAGGAGCTGCTGCAGGCGCAGCTGGGGGAGGAGATCACCCTGCTGGACTACACCCACTGAACCCGAAACAGCAAAAGCGGCGGAATGTTCCGCCGCTTTTTTGTCTTGGTTCACTTATTGTAGCGGAAGCGGCTGCCGCTCAGCCGCTGCCACACCTCATCGCAGGCCGCCAGCGCCTCCCAAGGCAGGGGTCCGCCCTCCAGCGCGGTCAGGTTCTGGCGCAGCTGCTCGATGCGGCTGACGCCGGTGATGACACTGGTGACCCCCGGCTGATGCATGCACCAGCGCAGGGAAAATTCCAGAATGCTCATGCCGTGCTCCTTGGCCACCTGGATCAGCTCTCCGACCGCCGCAAAGCTGTCGTCGTTCCAATAGCGGTCATAGTAGATCTTGTTGTTGGAAAAACGGGTATTCTCCGCCGGGGCCTGGTCCCCATGGTGCTTGCCGGTGAGCAGGCCGCCCGCAATGGGATTGTAGATCACCAGCCCCATGCCGTGATCCTGCAGGCAGGGGATCAGCTCCGGCTCGATGCCCCGGGTGATCAGGTTGTAGACATTCTGGCTCACCGCCGGGGGCACCAGATGGTATTTCTCGCACAGCGCCCGGATTTTCGCCACCTGCCAGGCGGCAAAATTGCTCAGCGCCGCATAGCGCACCTTGCCCTGCCGCACCAGGGTGGAAAGGGCGTCCAGCGTCTCCTCCAGCGGGGTGGAATAATCCGGCTGGTGCAGATAATATAGGTCGATATAATCCGTATCCAGGCTTCTTAAACTCCGCTCGCAGGCGGCGAGGATATTCCGGCGGGAAAGCCCCGTCTCATTGGGCCCTGCCCCGGTGGGCATGCCCACCTTGGTGGCCAGGATCACCTGCTCCCGCTTGCCCTTCATCCATTTGCCCACGATCTTTTCGCTGGCGCCTTTGGTGTAAATATTGGCGGTATCAAAAAAATTGACCCCTGCCGCCAGGGCCTCGTCCATAATGGCGAAGCTGTCCGCCTCGCTGGTCTGCCCGCCGAACATCATCGTGCCTAGGCACACCTTGGAAACATGCAGCCCGGTGCCGGTCAAATTCACAAGTTCCATATTCCTCCACCTTTCCGTGTTTTTCTTAGCATAACCCGCCCGCCGGGGCTTGTCAAGAGCGGCAATTTCCATTTTTTTACGCTTTCCCCGGCAGAAAGACCCGCTGATATTCCGCCGCGGCCGGCGCATACTATCCCTGGGACATGGCGAAGCTACCGTGTTCTTTTCCCATTCTGCCAGACAAGGCGGTGAAAAGATGAAAAAACGGAACCTGTATCAGCTGGTGCTGGAAGACCCGCAGGCCTGCAGCCTTTATCACAGCCTGTCGGATGCGGTGCAGCAGGGCCTGGTGGATTTTGCCGACCGCATCGGCACCGTGGACGAGCTGCGCCTGCAGATCAACGCGCTGTGTGCCCGGCCCGGCGGCAGAGGCCCAGCCGATCCGGTGCAGAAGCGCTGAGTCCTAAGGAGGAGAAGCCAGTGGGCAGTTACGCGGACCGCAACTTTCTGCCGACCCCTTTCGAATCCAGCATGGCGGAGCATCCCGAGGCGGTGCAGCGCTTTATGCGCATGACCGCGGATACCCGCCGCAGGGTCACAAACCAGCTCTCCCAGATCCGGAGCCGGGAAGAAATGGACCGTTTCGTCCGGCGCATCGCCGGCGGAAAAGAAAATTTGTGGATCTGAAGCCGCAGGGCGCGCCCGATTTTTCGGGCGCGCCCTGCTTTTTTCAGGATATCCGTCTATCAGGCGGCGCGTACCCGGCAGCCCGCAGCCGCAGGATGCCTTTGGCAGCGCCGCCGCCGAAGGGCCCGGCGCACCCAGATCCATTCCGCCAATGCAACGATCCATCCCACCAAAATCATGACAGCCACCGCCGCTGCCGCTGCCAGCAATACCATCCCGTACTCCATTCCCTTTCGCCTCCTAGTTTTATCGCGTTTTATCACGTCGTTCCTTTTTTAATCTGCAAAGCGGGCAAGCTGTTCCGTTTCCGCAACACCAGTATAGCATAAGTGTTGCGATTGCGCAATAGTTTTGCGAAAATTATTGCTTTTCCGCAACAGTTGTGCTATACTCTCCCTAGAAAGGAGCTGCGCCATGAACACCACTTTGACGGAACTGCTGAAAAAAGCCCAGGGGAACCTTTCCCAAAATGAGTTTGCCAAGCGCTGCGGCATCAGTTCTTCCACCCTCAGCCGCCTGAAGGAGAACCAGAAGCCCCGGCCCGCCCTGCTGAAAAAAATCGCCGCCGTCAACCCCGACGGCCCCAGTTATGAGGAGCTGATGGCCGCCGCCGGCTATCTGCGGGGGAATGTGCCCGCGGAAGAGGTGCCGGCGGAATTTTTGGTGATGGCGCGCAAAACCGGGGGCCTCAGCGAAGAACAGCGCCGCCGGGTCTACGCCATGCTGGATAAGACCATCGACGACGTGCTGGCCCTTTTGGAGGATGAAAGCGCCAAATGACCTTTGACCAAGTGACCGAGGCCGCCTACCGGGAGCTGCTGCAGCAGGGGTTTGCGGATTTTCCCATCCGGCTGAGCAGCTACCGCTGCGGCGACTGCCTGTTCCTCTCCTACCAGCAGTACAGCAGCCTCTCCGGCATCCCGGTGCAGGAGCTGCGCCTGCAGGACGCGCTGGGAGACGGGTATTTCATCCCCAGCCTGCGGGGACGGCGGCTGATCCTCTACGACGGGGAAAAATATCCCGACCGGATGAATTTCACCCTGGCCCACGAGATCGGCCATCTGCGGCTGGGCCATGACCGCCAGGGGGACCGGCAGGAGATCGAAGCCAATTTTTTTGCCGCCCAGTTTTTGATGCCGGATGCGGTGCTGCGGCAGTTTGTACTGCTGGGCTATCCGCTGGCCGAAGGGACCATCCGCGCCCTGTTCGGGGTCAGCCGCCAGGCCGCCCGCAAAAAGGCGGATTATCTGGCCCGCTTCCCGCTGGGGCATCCCAACCGGCTGGACGGAGAGGTCACCGCCCGCTTTCTGCCGGCAGTGCGCCGCCGGATGGAGGGCCTGGGGGCCGCCGACGAAAAAAACGACCTGACGCTCCGCCAGTGGGAGGATTCCCTGCTGGAGCCGTGATGGGGCAATCAAAAAGGGACAGGCGAGCGCCTGTCCCATTTTCTCTGCGGTAAATTTTACTTTTTGTTAAAGATGGACATGATATCCACAAAGCTGTCGTCATCGTCCGAATAGGTTTCGTCCCCTTCCCGGGGCTCGCTTTTAAAGATGTAGTTGGGCATCTCAAAATCCTTCTCGCCGTTAAAGCCGGTGGCGATCACGGTGATGACCATTTCATCGTTGAGGCTCTCGTCAAAGGTGGCGCCCCAGATGAGGTTCACATCCGGGTGGGCCGCATTGTGGATAAGGGTAGAAGCCTTGTCGATATCGTCCAAATCGATATCCGGCGAAGCGGTGATGTTGACGATGACGCCCTTGGCGCCCGAGATGGAGGTTTCCAGCAGCGGGGAAGAAATCGCCGCGGTGGCCGCCTGCTCCGCCTTATCCTTGCCGGAGGCGCGGCCCACGCCCATGTGCGCGTTGCCCGCATCCTTCATGATGGCGGTGACGTCGGCAAAGTCCAGGTTGACCACGCCGGGGATGTTCACCAGATCCGAAATGCT
Source organism: Candidatus Neoruminococcus faecicola (assembly GCA_904398325.1). Classification (GTDB taxonomy): domain Bacteria; phylum Bacillota; class Clostridia; order Oscillospirales; family Ruminococcaceae; genus Neoruminococcus; species Neoruminococcus faecicola. The sequence continues at coordinate 32,854 of CAJFPC010000068.1, forward strand.
CTGCACGCCCTGGCGCAGCACGTTATCCGCCGCCTGGAAGGCGTTGCGCAGGGTGATCTTCTCCTCCGAGATCAGCTTGAGGCGCTCATTGGGGATGACCAGCAGGGCATCCACATGCTCGCGCAGGTTGGCAATGCCCATTTCCGCCTGCTCCATACGGTGCTTGCCCTCAAACAGGAAAGGCTTGGTCACAATGCCGACGGTCAGGATGCCCATGTCGTGGGCGATCTCCGCAATGACGGGCGCAGCGCCGGTGCCGGTGCCGCCGCCCATGCCGGCGGTGATAAAGACCATATCGGTGCCCTTGAGGGCGGCCTGGATCTCCTCCCGGCTTTCCTCCGCGGCCTTCTGGCCCTTCTCCGGGAAGCCGCCCGCCCCCTTGCCGCGGGTGAGCTTGTCCCCGATGTGCAGCTTGTAGGTGGCGCTGGAGTTTTTCAGCGCCTGGTTATCGGTATTGACGGAAATAAACTCCACACTCTGCATGCCGGAGGCCACCATGCGGTTGACCGCATTGCCGCCGCCGCCGCCAACGCCGACGACTTTAATCGAAACGATCCGATCGAAATCGGTCTCAATGTCAAAATTCATGAGCATTCTAATTTCCTCCCGCTAAAGCGCCATAAGCACACTATATAGTAATACTTTATCAGAAAAACCGTAGGAATTCAATAGATATGGAAGGAAAAGATGGAAAACTATTCACCGTTTTCACCATTTTTTCCCGGCAATAGTTTCCTTCCCGACAAAATGCCCGCCGCAGCGACGGCGCCGGGCAAAGCTCAGTCATCAAAGCTGACCTCGTCATTGCCGTCATCCTCTTCTTCCACCGGTTCCTCCGGCACATCCTGCGGCACCTGGGGCTGGCTTTCCTCCTCGGGCTGCTCCTCCGGCTGGGAGGAAGCCGCCGGTTTTTCCGCCGCCGGCACTGAGGGGGCTTCCTCCTGCGGCGGGGCGATACTGCTTTCCCCCGCTGCCTGAGCCGGTTCCTGCTCTTCTTCCGGCTCCTCCTGCGGCTGCAGGGAGATCAGATCCTGATCAATCAGCGGGGTGATATCCATCGGCGTAGTCCAGATTTCCGGCCGCTGGGAGGCATCCATCGTCCCCATAAAGGTATCCTCCAGCTGGTTGTCGATGACCTCCTTGATAAATTTCAGCTTGTCCTCCAGCTCCGATTCGCTGCCCAGCTCAATCCAGATGCGCCCGTCATAGAGCATGGTCATATTGAACTCGTTGCTCAGGTCATAATAATCCACCTCGCCGCCAAAACCGGTAGCCGCCAGGGCTGCATTGAGCTTATTGAGCATGGAAAGGGCCTCCTGCTGATCCTCCGGCAGGTATTCCCCCGCCGAAGAGGACTCTGTCTCGATGCCCTTGGCCAGAGGGATGCCCTCGGGCGGGGCAGTCAGGTTGGCCTCCAGCACCTTGCCGGTATCGCTGATGATGGTATAGTTGACCGAGTCCACAGCCACCACGGCCGCAGGGGTTTCCTCCGTCACCTCCAGCACAATGCCGCTGGGCAGCACCCGCCGGATATGTACCTGCTCCATATAAGGGTATTTCGCCAAAAGCGCCGCCTCGATCTCCTCATCCTTCAGGCGGAACATGTTTTCCTCCAGCTGGATGCCGGAAGCGGCCACCACCTCGTTGGTGGAGTAATGGGTGCAGCCGGTGACGGTGACGGCGGTGATCTTGAAAAACACCGTCAGGGAAAGGATCACGCCCGCCACCGCCATCATCACCACCAGCAGCAGATAATGCAGCGTATAGCGTCCCCGGCGTTTGCGGCGGCGTTTTTTCTGCACATGGGCTTTCTGCTGCGCAGGCGGCGCCGGACGGCTGCGCTGGTTTTTTGCCGGCTTCGGCATGGTCCTTCACCCTCTTTCTTCTATAATATCCACGCCCAGGCCCCGCAGGTTCGGGGCGAAATTTTCATATCCGCGCAAAATATGGTGGATTTCTTCAATGGTGCTGCTGCCTTCGGCAGCGGCGGCCGCCACCACCAGGCTGGCGCCGCCCCGCAGATCGGGGCACCGCAGCCGGGCCGCCGTCAGGGCGGGCACCCCTTCCACAATGGCGATGCGGTCGGCAATATTGATCCTGGCACCCATTTTGCCCAGCTCATAGGCGGCGCCAAAGCGGTTCTCAAAAATCGTCTCGGTGAATACGCTGGTCCCCTCGGCCAGGGTGCAGGCCGCCAGAAACATGGGCTGGCTGTCGGTGGGGAAGCCGGGATAGGGCATGGTGCGCACCTTGCCGGGGCTTTTGAGCCGGCCGGCGACCCGGGCATACAAATCCCCGCCGGATTCCCACAGGCGCATGCCCATGGTTTCGCACAGGTGGCAGAAGGCCTTGTTGTGCTCCCGGCTGCCCCGGCGGATGCAGATCTCCCCGCCGGCGGCTGCCAGCAGCGAAAGATATGTACTGAGCACAATGCGGTCCGCCATCACCGGGTAGATGCAGCCCTCCAGGCGGTCCACCCCTTCCACCGCGATGTCGCCGCCGGCGCAGAGGCGGATTTTGGCGCCGCACCGCCGCAGAAAGCCGATCAGATCGGCGATCTCCGGCTCCCGGGCGGCGTTGGTGAGCACCGTTTCCCCCCGGGCGGTCACCGCCGCCAGCAGCACCGTCTCGGTGGCCCCCACACTGGGGAAGGGCAGGGCGATCTGCGCGCCGGTGAGCCTGCCTTCGCAGCGGCAGTACAGCTTGCCCTGGTCCCGCCGGACCTGCACGCCCATTTTTTCCAGCGCGGCCAGATGATAATCAATGGGACGCGGGCCCAGCTGGCAGCCGCCGGGCATGCTGATCACCGCCTGATGGTACCGGGCGATCATCACGCTGAGAAAAATAATCGAAGAACGCATCTCCTCCATGAGGGGGGCGGGGATCTCTGATTTTCCAGACCCGTTAAACTCCGTGGTCAGCACATCGCCCTCCCGCCGGGTGCGGCAGCCCAGATATTCCAAGATATGGCAGGCACTGTCCACATCCGTCAGATCCGGGCAGCCCAGCAGCTGGCAGCGCCGGCACAGCAGGCTGGCCGCCAAAATGGGCAGCACCGCGTTTTTCGCGCCCTGCAGCATCACTTCCCCCGCCAGGGGATGCCCTCCCGTCACGATATAGCGTCCCTGCATACCGCTCACCTTTCCTCTCTCGCTGATGAAGCATTACAGCCCATCCTATGCCAGCGGGGAAAAAAGGTGAAAAGCCGGTGTTTTGCAGCCGCACAGGCCCAAAAACGCCCAGGGAGGAAGCGTCTTTATTTTTTCTGATACAGCGCCTGGATTTCCCGGCAGATGCGCTCGTTGGCATCCAGAATTGCCATGCGCGCCGCATTGCGGGAAAGCCGCTTCAGGCGCTCCGGGTCGCCGCAGAGGGTTTTGACCAGGTCGGTCAGTCGCTGGCCGGTCAGGTCCTTTTCCTCCAGCACCACGGCGGCGTCCTGCTCCGCCAGGGCCATGGCGTTGTAATATTGATGGTTTTCCGCCACGTTGGGCGAAGGAATCAAAATGGAGGCGCGCCCCGCCGCCTGCAGTTCGCTCAAAGTAATGGCGCCTGCCCGGCAGATCACCAGATCGGCGGCAGCCAGGCAGTCGGGCATGTCCCGGATGTACTCCCGGATGTCCAGATCCGGGTTGTTTTCAAAGGCCACGCCCTTCTCCCGCAGCAGACGGGGCAGCAATTCGGTGCCGTAGGCGCCGGTGGCGTGGATATGATGGATCTTTCCGCTGCCCGCATGCCAGGCCATCACGTCGGCAATCGCCTCATTGACCCGCCTGGCGCCCAGGCTGCCCCCAAAGGAGACAATGCAGATTTTATCCCCGACGCCCATCCGCTCCCGGGCGGCCTTGCGGCTGGCAAAGATCACCTCTTCCCGCACCGGGTTGCCGGTGACGGTGCAGTCCGCCTTTTCATAGAGATATTTCTGCGCCTGGGGCACCGCCAGCAGCACCTTATCCACATAATGGCTGAGCAGCTTGGTGGTCACGCCGGGGAAGGCGTTCTGCTCCTGGGTGAGGGTTTTGATGCCCAGTTTATGGGCGCAGCGCAAAATCGGCCCGCTGACATAACCGCCTGTCCCCATCACCACATCCGGCGCAAAGGCGCGCAGGATCTTTTTGGCCCGGTGGGTGCTGGTCGCCAGGTAGCCGACTGCCTGCAGGTTGTTTTTCAGGTTGCGCAGGTTTAACTGCCGCTGAAAGCCCTTGATGGTGATGGGGGCAAACCGATAGCCCGCCTCCTGCACCAGACGCGCCTCCATGCCGCGGGGGCTGCCGGCGAAGAGGATTTCCACCGACGGGTCCTGTTTTTTTAACGTGCCGGCCACTGAGAGCGCCGGGTTGATATGCCCCGCCGTGCCGCCGCAGGCAAACAGAATTTTCATCTGCGCCACCCTTTCATTCTTTTTCTACTGAGGATTGACGCGAAACCGAGAGGATCACGCCCATCTGCGCCAGCAGCATCACCAGCGCCGTGCCGCCATAGGAGAAAAACGGCAGGCTGATGCCCGTATTGGGGATGGTATTGGTCACCACCGCAATATTGAGGATTACCTGCACTCCCACCTGGGTGATGAGTCCCAGCGCCAGCATGCAGCCGAAGCGGTCCTTGCATTTCATGGCGATGTGAAAGCCCCGCCACACCAGCAGCGCAAACAGGATGATGATGCAGGTGGCCCCCACAAAGCCCAGCTCCTCGCAAACCACTGCGAAAATAAAATCGTTGTGGGGCTCGGGCAGGTAAAGGTACTTCTGCCGGGACTGGCCAATGCCCGCCCCCATGACGCCGCCGGAGCCGATGGCATACAGCGACTGGATGGTCTGAAAGCCCTTGCCCAGCGGATCGGAGAAAGGGTCCAGCCAGTAGCTCAGGCGGCTGGCCGCATAGGGGATCACCCCCGGGATCAGCGCCACCACCGCCAGCAGGCCTACCGCACTGGCCCCTGCCAAAGTAAACCATTTCATGTTGATGCCGCCGGCAATCAGCATCACGGCGGCAATGCAGCAGAGCAACACCGTGGCGGAAAGATGGGGCTCCAGCACCAAAAGCAGGGCAAAGCTGCCCAGAATCACCGCAAAAGGCACAATGCCGTAGCGGAAGGTTTTCATCTTGTCGTAATTTTGGGTGATCAGATGGGCGTACAGCACCACCAGGGCCAGTTTGGCCAGCTCCGAAGGCTGGAAGGTGGTAAAGCCCAGGTTGATCCACCGGTGGACATAGTTGATCTCCGGCAAAAACAGCACGATTACCAGCAGCACCAGCGCCAGGCCATAGAGGGGCCAGGCGAATTTGCGCAGGATGCGGTAATCAATAAAGGAGATGACGATCATGGCCGCAACGCCCAGCACCGCGAACATCAGCTGCCGGGAGATAAAGTGGAAGCTGTTCTGGTTCATGTAATAATACGCATAGGCGTAGCTGGCAGAAAACAGCATAATCAGCCCGATGGTGAGGATCACCAGCACCAATACCAGGAAGGTATAATCCATCGGTGCGGTGCGGATCGGCGAGACCACCCGCTTTTTCTTGTGTGGTGCAGTTGTCAGTTCCCTCATCCCCTTTCCCGCGGGCAGCGGCCCGTTACAGTGTGGTGACCAGCCAGACCCCAATGGCGCAGCCTGCCGCCGCCACCAGAGAAAAAATCAGGTCGATCTTCATTTCGCTCCAGCCCGACATCTCAAAATGATGATGGATCGGGCTCATCTTAAAGATCCGCTTGCCGGTGGTCTTAAAGCTGATGACCTGCAGAATCACCGACCCCGCCTCGCAGACATATACAATCCCCATGGGCACCAGCAGAATCGGCAGCCCCACCCCAAAGGCCAGGGCGCCCACCAGTCCCCCCAGGAACATGGAGCCGGTATCCCCCATGAAGATTTTGGCGGGGTAGAAATTCCATACCAGGAATCCCAGGCAGGCGCCCGCCAGCGCCGTGGCCAGGATGTTGATTTCAAAAAAGCCCAGGATGCTGCTGACCGCCATAAAGCCCACGGCCACCACCAGCGTCACGCAGGAGGCCAGCCCGTCGATGCCGTCTGTCAAATTGACGGCGTTGGTCACCGCCAGCAGCACAAACACCACAAAGGGATAATAGAAAAGCCCCAGGTCGATCTGGCCGACCAGCGGGATCACCAGCATGGTGCTGCGGTCGCCGGAAACATGCATCGCCAGCAGGTAGCATGCCGCCACAATGATCTGCATCAGCAGCTTCTGCCGGGGGGTGAGGCCCAGGTTGCGCTTTTTGACCACCTTGATGTAGTCATCCACAAAGCCGATAAAGCCGTACCCCGCCGCCATCATCAGCCCCGCAAACAGCCGGGAGCCGGCGGCGCCTGCCAGCGGCATTATGACATCTGTATTCATCTGATAGGTAAAATATCCCGCCGCCGAAGCGACGATGATGCCGATGATAAACATCAGCCCCCCCATGGTGGGGGTTCCCTCTTTCTTTTTATGCCAGCGCGGCCCGATATCCAGAATCGTCTGGCCGTATTTCAGCCGGTGCAGATAGGGGACCATCCACCGGCCCAGCACCGCCGTCACCACAAAGGCCGTCAGCGCCGTCACCATTCCCGCCATGCTCAACACTCCTCATAAATTGCCCGGACTACTTCTTCCAGCTTCATGCCGCGGCTGGCCTTCAGCCAGACCGCGTCGCCGGGCTGCAAAAATTCCGTCAGACGGCGGGCAAATTCTTTTTTATCCTCAAAATAGTATGCCCCGGGCTTTACCGTTTCAAAACCCTCGGCGTAATGTTTCGCTTCTTCGCCCCAGCAGAACAGCACGTCGGCGCACCGGGCGGCCAGGCGCCCCACCTCCAGATGGCTCTGGCGGGAGGTTTCGCCCAACTCCAGCATATCCGACAGCACCGCCACCCGCCGGCCCCGGGGATTGAGCTGCGCCAGGGTGGCCAGCGCCGCCGCCATGGAGTCGGGGCTGGCGTTGTAGCAGTCCTCCACCACCAGGATGCCGTGATGCTCCACCATATGCTGGCGCATGCCGCTGGGCTCATAGCAGGCCAGGGCTGCGGCCGCCGCTTCGGGCGCAATGCCCAGCGCCACCCCGGCGCCGAAAGCGGCCAGCGCATCGTAAACATGGTGCCTGCCCACGCAGGGCAGCCGGGCCGGATAGCGCCCGCCCCGCCAACGGATCACAAAGCGGGTGGCGCCCCCGTCCTCTTCTATATCGCCGGCCGTGAGGGGAAAGTCCCCCTCCAGCCCGAAAAAGACCACGTCCAGCCGAGGCAGCCGCACGCCGCCCAGCAGGTCATTGTCGCCGTTTAAGAGCAGCACGGCGCCGTCGGCCATGCCCTCGGCGATTTCCAGCTTGGCCCGCAGGATATTCTCCCGGCTGCCCAGCCGCCCGATGTGGGAGGTGCCCACATTGGTGATGATCCCCGCTGTGGGGCGCACCGCCCGGGTCAGAGCGGCGATTTCCCCCAGGCCGGTCATGCCCATTTCCAGCACGGCGGCCTCGGTTTGTTCCGTCAGCTGAAAGAGCATCTGCGGCACGCCGATCTCATTGTTGAGATTGCCCTCGGTCTTCAGGGTGCGGTAGCGGCTTTGCAGCACCGCCGCCGTCATCTCCTTGGTGGTGGTCTTGCCCACGCTGCCGGTCACCCCCACCACCGGCAGGGAAAAGTGGCTGCGATAGCAGCCGCCCGCCGCGATCAGGGCGTTTTTCGTATCCGGCACCACCATCAGCCGGTCCCCGCAGCCCGGCAGCGGATGATCCACCACCGCCGCGGCAGCGCCGGCTGACAGCGCCTGGGGCACAAAATCGTGCCCGTCAAAATTCTCCCCCCGGATGGCGACGAACACACAGCCGGGCGTCACCCGGCGGGAGTCGCTCACCACCGCGTCGGCTGCACCCTGCCAATCCTGCCGGGCGGCGCCCATAGCCTGGGCCAGTTCTGTCAGCGATATGGGTTTCACAGGCTCACTTCCCGCTTTCCTCTAAGGATTTTGCCGCCCGCCGGGCAGACAGAATCTCGTCTACAATCACTTTTTCGTCAAAGAAAATGGTCCCGAAGTCCAGCACCTGGTAATCCTCGTGGCCTTTCCCTGCCAGTAATAGGATATCATCCTTCCTGGCGTTGTCAATCCCCCACTCGATGGCGGCGTACCGGTCGGGGATCACCTGATAGGGGGTGTTCTCCGCCAGGATGCCGGGCAGGGCGTCCTCAATGATCTGCATGGGGTCCTCATCCCGGGGGTTATCCGAGGTGAGGATCACAAAATCGGAATATTTGGCCGCCATTTGGGCCATCTGCGGGCGCTTGGCGCGGTCCCGGTTGCCGGCGCAGCCGAACAGGGTGACAATCCTGCCCTTGGCAAAGGTGCGCAGCGCCAGCAGGATTTTCTCCAGCCCGTCGGGAGTGTGGGCATAATCCCGGATGATGGTGTAATCCGTATCTGTGGGCAGCACCTCCGCCCGGCCGGGCACGCCGGTGCAGTCCGCCAGGGCGGCGGCGATCTCTTCCAGCTCCAGCCCCAGCTGCAGGCAGGCCGCCATAGCTCCCATGGCGTTGGCCACCGAGAAGCGCCCCGGCATGGGCAGCTTGACCCGGACGATCTGCTGGCTGCCCACAAAGGCAAACCGGCTGTAGGCCGCGGCGTATTCGATGTTTTTCGCGGTGTAATCAGCCTCATCCAGCTCCAGCGAGAAGGTTCTGCCCTTGCCGGCAAATTCCGGGTCCTCCGCCAGGCGGCGGCCGTAGGCGTCATCCAGATTGAAGACGGCGCTTTTGCAGCTGTAAAACAGCTTGCGCTTGGCGGCAAAGTAATTTTCCATGGTTTTGTGATAATCCAGGTGATCCTGGGTCAGATTGGTGAAAATCCCGCACTCAAAGCTGCAGCCGGCCAGGCGGTTCTGGTCGATGGCGTGGGAGGAGGCCTCCAGCACCACATATTCGCAGCCGGCCTGCTTCATCCGCCGCAGCATGGAGTGCAGCTGCATGGGGTCCGGCGTGGTGTGCCGCGCCGGAATGGTGATGGCGCCGATCTCGTTGTGGATGGTGCCGATCAGCCCGGTGGGATGGCCGGTTTTCTCCAGGATATGGCGCATCAGGTAGGTGGTGGTGGTTTTGCCGTTGGTGCCGGTCACCGCCACCAGCTTCAGCTCCCCTGCGGGATTGCCGAACCAGTTGGCCGCCAGGATGCCGTAGGCATAGCGGCTATCCGGCACCAGCACCTGGCAGGCTAAGCCCACATCGTGCTGGCAGACCACCGCTGCTGCGCCGTTTTGGACCGCCTGGGCCGCATGGTCGTGCCCGTCAAAGCGGCCGCCCTTGATGGCGACAAACAGGTACCCCTCCCGCACCTGGCGGGAATCGCTGGTCACGCCGGTGATCTCCAGGTCGGGCAGCGCGGTCTGGTATTCCAGCCGCTGCAAAAGTTCCCTAAGCTTCATGATGTCTCCCCCATCTGTCAAAAAAACAACCCTTGTCAATCGAAAGGCTGGCAACAGCTATAGTATAAACCGCTGCCGTGTCAATTATTGTCCCGTTTGCTGTTCCGTCTGGGAAGTTTCACTTTCGCCCGCCGTCTGGCCGGTATCCTCCGGGCGCTGGGCAAAGGTGACGGTCACCACCGAGCCCGGCTCCGCCAGATCGCCGGCCGCCGGCTCCTGCGAGACGGCCACCGTCCCCTGGGCCTCCACATCCTCCGACACAATCTGCAGGGTGAAGCCGGAATTGAGCAGCATCCGGTTGGCCTGCTCCGGGTTGAGGCCCGTCACCGCCGGCACCTCGGTCAGCGCCGCGGCAGAAGCCTCGTCGGTATACAAAATCACCGTGCCGCCGGAGGGAATTTTTTCCGCCGCGCCGGGGATCTGCTTGAGCACCAGTCCGCCCTCACCCATGATCCGGGTCTTGAGACCCAGGCCGGTGAGCACGCTCTGCGCGTCGTGGGGCGTGTAGTTGACCAGATAGGGCACCTGTACTTCCTGGTCGGCGGCCTGCTCAGCCGTATATTCCGGTTCGATGCCGAGATACGGCAGGATGTCGTTTAAAATCGCCCCGACGATAGGCGCCGCAATGGTGGAGCCATAGCCGTTGTTGAGCTGCGGCTCATCCAGCAGCACCAGGACCGCCACCTGAGGATCATCCACCGGGGCAAAGCCCATAAAGGAGAGCACATACTCCGTGGTGGTGCCGTTTTCCTGCTGGTCGATCTTTTCGGATGTGCCCGTCTTACCGCCAATGCGGTAGCCGGGGATGGCCGCGCGGGAGCCGGAGCCCTCGGTGACCACCTTTTCCAGCAGCAGGGCCATCTGCTTGGAGGTTTCCTGCGAAATGACCTGGCGCTTGACGGTGGGCTCGGTGGTCTTAACCACGTTGCCGTCGGCATCCAGCACCTGGCCCACCACATAAGGCTGCATCAGCCTGCCGCCGTTGACCGCCGCCGAAGCCGCCGTAATCATCTGGATCGGCGTCACCTTGAAGGTCTGGCCGAAGGAGGAGCTGGCCAGCTCCACGCTGGGGTCGTGGGCCTTGAATTCCGACAGGGAATGATAGATGCTTTCCGCCTCGCCGGGCAGGTCGATGCCCGTCAGTTCGGTCAGGCCGAAATTGTCAAAATACTCATAGAAAATATCCGGCCCTTCCATCTGGCCCACCGTGATGAAGCCGGGGTTGCAGGAATTCTTGATGATATCCGCAAAATTCTGGGCGCCGTGGCCGCCGGCCTTCCAGCAGCTGATCTTCCGGTTGGCCACCTGAATGGAGCCGGAACAGTAAAAGGTGCTGTTAAGGCTCACCGTCTTGCTTTCCAGCGCGCCGGAGGCGGTGACGATCTTAAAGACCGAGCCGGGCTCATAAGGGTCGGAAATGGCCTTGTTGCGCCACTGCTCAAACTGGGCCTCCTGCAAAAACTGGTTGTATTCCTCGCTGCCCTCGGTCATCTCCTCCAGCTGGGCGATCTTGTTTTCATCCAGGAGGGTGTAGGGGTCGTTGGGGTCAAAATCCGGCTTGGTGGCCATGGCCAGAACTTCGCCGGTCTGCACATCCATCACAATGCCCACCGCGCGGTTGCGCACGTCGTGCTCTACCACGCCCGTCTCCAGGTGCTTTTCCACAAAATGCTGGATCACTTCATCAATGGTCAATACCAGGCTGCCGCCATCCTGCGGCTCATACATCTGCTGGTAGCTGAAGGGCATATCCAGCCCTACCGAATTTTTGGCCGTCACCACCACGCCAGGGGTGCCGCTGAGGGTTTTGTTGTAATAAGCCTCGATGCCGTAGGCGCCTACATTGTCGCTGTTGGTAAAGCCCAGCACCGTAGAGGCAAAATTGCCGTAGGGATAGTACCGTTTGACGTCCTCTTCCATATAGACGCCGCTGATGCCCTCTTCCTCGATCAGGCGGGTGATTTCATCCGCCTGGGGCTGCTCCACCTTGGTTTTGACCACCTCGTAGTAACGGTCCTTGTTGGCGCATTTGTCAACAATCGTCTGGCGGTCCACATCCAGGATTTCCGAGAGGCTGTCGGCAATCAGATCCACCTGCTCCTCCTTGACCTGCGCCGGGGAGAGGATCGCCTTGGAAACCGTGGCGCTCTGGGCCAGCGGCTGCATATTCCGGTCATAGATGGTGCCGCGCTTGGCATCCACTGTGGTGGAAACCATCTGCTGGTCCACCGCCCGCTGGCGGTAAAAATCCCCGGTGACCACCTGCAGGTAAAACAGCCGGCCGATGAGCACGCCAAAGCCGATGACCATCATCAGCGTCATCAGCACCTTGATGCGGAATTTCATTTTTGCAGCGGGCGCTTGTGCCATGTCGATTCCTCCAACTTCAGTCCCCTGAAAAAAAGAAGGGCTAAGAAACGATCTTAACCCTTTTGCACTCCTGTGTAAAATATATTGTCGATTATTCGCTCATATGCAAGAAGGAAGCTGTCCAATTACAAATTTTGCTCCAAAGGCTGCCATTCTCAGCGGCATCAGCGGCAGCGCAGTAGACCTGGTCCCCCTCGCTCATATTCAGATAGGTAATCTGGCTGTTATCCACCTTGGACATGCCCAGCTCGTTGACCGCCTGGCTTTCCAGCGTCTTGATGGACATCTTGCCCTCCAGCTCGCTCTGCAGCCGCACGTTCTCGCTCTGCAGCTCCACCAGCTTGGCCTTTTCCTCCGCCACCAGATGGCTCATCTCGGTCAGGCGCACCTGGCTGTTGATGATCGCCGCCACCACCATGACTGCCGCTGCCATCAAAAAAAACAGCCGGACCCGATGGCCGCCCTTGGCAGGCTTTGCCTCGGTGTTTTCCACCACCTGCAGCCTCGGCTGAGCTGCCAGCTGCTTTTCATAGCGGGAAAGGTCATAAGCTGCATTCTGATAGGCCATATCGGTTCCTCCTGTTCTGCAAAATCCATAAAATTTTCCTTTAAATCTTTTCCAGCACCCGCAGCTTGGCGGTGCGGCTCCGGTTGTTGGAGTCCAGCTCCGCCTGGCTGGGCAGCACCGGCTTGCGGGTCACCAGCCTGGCCCGGGGCGTTTTGCCGCAGACGCACACCGGGAAATCCGGCGGGCAGGTGCAGCCCCTGGCGTAGGCGGCGAATTTCTGCTTGACCATCCGGTCCTCCAGCGAATGGAAGGTGATGACGGCGAAGCGCCCGCCTGGGGCAAGCCGCTCAAAGGCGGTATCCAGGCAGCGGGAAAGGCTGTCCAATTCCGAATTGACCGCGATGCGGATCGCCTGGAAGGTGCGCTTGGCAGGGTGGCCGCCCTCCCTGCGGGCCGCCGCGGGGATGGATTCCTTGACCAGCTCCACCAGCTGGAAGGTGGTCTCGACAGGGCGCTTTTCCCGCGCCTTGACCAGATTGCGGGCGATGCGGGAGGCGAATTTTTCCTCCCCGAATTCCCGCAGGATGCGGGCAAGCTCCTCTTCCGGGAAGGTGTTGACCACATCATAGGCGGAAAGCCCCTCCTGGGCCATGCGCATATCCAGCGGTGCATCATGCTGATAGCTGAAGCCGCGCTCCGGCGTATCCAGCTGGTGGGAGGAAACCCCCAGATCCAGCAGGATGCCGTCCACCGCCGGGATGCCCAGCCGGTCCAGCACCTGGGGGATCTCTCTGAAATCGCTCTGCACCACCTGCGCCGCCGGGAAGGCTCCCAGCCGCTGGGCAGCGGTAGCCACCGCGTCGGGGTCTTTATCCAGGGCGATGAGCCGCCCGGTGGTGAGCCGCCCGGCAATCTCGCAGGAATGTCCCGCGCCGCCGGCGGTGCCGTCCACATAAATGCCGTCCGGCCGGACCTGCAAGGCGTCTACCGCCTCGTGGAGCATCACGCTCACATGCTGAAATTCCATAGCGCGCCCCCGTTAAAAGCCCAGCTCGTCCATCGCCTGGGCGACGGAATCGGAGGTGAGCTCCTCACAGCTGGCGTTCCAGCTGGCCAGATCCCAGATCTCCGCCCGGGTGCTGGCGCCGATAATCATGACATCCTTCTCAATGCCGGCATATTCCCGCAGGTTGGCCGGAATTAAGATCCGCCCCTGCTTGTCCGGTTCCAGCTCCACCGCGCCGGCGAAGAAAAACCGCTGCAGCCCCCGGGATTTGGAAAGGGGCAGCGCACGGATTTTATTTTCCAGCGCCTTCCACTCCTCATAGGAGTAAACAAACAGGCAGCCGTCCAGGCCCTTGGTGACGATGAACCGCTCCCCCAGGTCTTCCCGCAGGCGGGCGGGGAAATTGACCCTGCCCTTGGCATCCAGGCTGTGCTGATATTCACCCAGCAGCATCGCTTCCCCACCCCTTTCCTGCTTTTTTGAGTATGAGAGAACCACTTCTCCCCACAATTCACCACTTTTATTTCATTATAGCGATTTCAGAGGGAAAATGCAAGAGTTACCCCAAACATTTCTCAGATTTTTTATGTTGGCAAAAAGCGGATAATCATCGCAAAAAGCGACTCCTTTTTCCCAGAAAAATCCGGAAATATTTCCCAGATCCGCGAAGCGGGAAAAATTTTTTCAAAAGGCGGTTGACAAATAGAGATAAGCATGGTATAGTTTAATCAAGTTAGCGAACGCTAACTAACGGATGAAGCAACTCGCTTCTTTTCTTTTTCTAATTTAGTTAGCTTAAGCTAACTATTGGAAAGGAGGATTTCCTGTGCAAGCTTTTGAGAAGGAGCTGGCCTTTCATTGCGCGCCTGCACTGGCAGGCATCAAAGCCGCCAATCTGATCTGCTGCGCCAAAGAGGACTATGATTCCTTTGAAGAACTGATTGCACAATACAACGCCCAGCTGAACCGCTGCGGCATCTGTTTTGAGATCCTCTCGCAATGCTCCAAGAAGCATCTGCTTTTGGTCTACCGCCCCAAGCTGCTGGAGCGCCATGTGTCGCTGCCCGTCTGCCGGCAGATCCTCTCTGCGGCCGGCTACCCGGCGGCGGCCCCGCTGCCCAGCCTGCTGAAGCACCTGAAAGGCCGCCTGACCAACTGTGAGGAATTCCCCCACGAGATCGGCGTGTTCCTCGGCTATCCGCCGGAGGATGTCATCGGGTTTCAGCTCCACCGCGGAAAAGGCTATAAGCTGTGCGGCTATTGGAAGGTATACTCCAACCCGGAGCTTGCAGAAAAGGCGTTCCGCTGCTATGACCGCTGCCGGTCTGCGCTTTACCGGCGGGTTTCATCCGGCTATACGCTCACCAAACTATTCCTGGCAGCTTAAAACTTACCCTGATGTTTTAACGGAGGTCACAAATTCATGAGTAAAATGGCAGTCATTTATTGGTCCCAGACCGGCAACACCGAGGCGATGGCCGGCGCCATCACCGAAGGCGCCAAGGACGCCGGGGCAGAGGTGCAGCTGTTTCACGTCAGCGAGATCAGCGCCGACGATGCAGCCGCTTATGACCTGCTGGCCCTGGGGTGCCCCGCGATGGGCGCGGAGGTTCTGGAAGAAGAGGAATTCGAGCCTTTCTTCACTGCGCTGGAGCCCAAGCTCGGCGGTAAAAAAATCGCTTTGTTCGGCTCCTACGGCTGGGGCGATGGCCAGTGGATGCGTGACTGGCAGGAACGGGCAGAATCAGCCGGAGCCAGGCTGTACAACGGCGAAGGGCTGATGCTGAATGAAACGCCGGACGATGCGGGACTTGCCACCTGCAGGGAATTCGGCAAAGGCTTTGCCTCTTTTTGACACACACCACCCTTTTTCTCTGATTGGCTTTTGCCGGAGGCCGGTCCTCCCTTTCCGGCCTCCGGCGCGACACGCTACTTCTCAGGCACAACTCTATTTGCCATGCAAAACTTTTCATCCCAAATGAAAAAAGGAAAAGGCCGCCTCCCCCTGGCGGCTTTTTCCTTTTCCATCTATTTTTCCCGTATCAAAAAGGCGCCCTGCGAGGCGCCTTTTTCTTTGCACTATTTTACCGTGCCGGGCGGTTGTGCCGGGGCACGTTGCGGATCGCCTGACGGGTGCTCTTGACCTCGCTGAGGGAATTCATCAGCACCTCTTCGGTCTGGCGCAGCACATTGTCAGAAAACTCCGACGCCGCCTGGCGCATCTCCCGGGCCTTCATCTGCGCCTGAGAGAGGATCTCGTTGGCCTTGGCCTGGGCCTGGCGGACGATCTCCTCCTGCGCAAGCAGGCTGCGGGAACGCTCCTCCGCCTTGCGCACGATGCTTTCAGCCTCCGTCTTGGCGGCGGAAAGGATCTCCGCCCGGTCGGAGACAATAGCCTTGGCCTGCTTGATTTCCGCCGGCATATTCAGGCGGATGTCATCGATCATATCCCGCACCTTTTCCGCATCCACCACGCAGCGGCCGCCGGTCAGCGGCAGATTCCAGGCTTTATCCAGCAGTTCATCCAGCATGTCCAGAATTTCTTCAATATTCATAGGTCAGTCCTCCATCCCATTTTCACTGACGGCCGCAGGGGCTTTTGCCCAGGCGGCCCTGCACCATTTCCGCCACAATATCCGGCACAAAGCCGCTGATATCCCCCCCAAAAGAAGCGATCTGCTTGACCAGGGAGGAGCTCAGATACATGTTTTCCGTGCTGGTGGCCAAAAATACCGTTTCCGCCTCGGGCAGCAGCTTTTTATTGGTCAGCGCCATCTGAAACTCATACTCAAAGTCGGAAACCGCCCGCAGCCCCTTGACAATGGCGCAGGCGCCCTTGGCGCGGGCATAATCCACCAGCAGCCCTTCGTAGGAATCCACCTCCACATTGGGCAGCTCCTGCACACAGGCACGGATCATCGCCGCCCGCTCCGACACGGTGAAGGAAGGGGTCTTATCCCGGTTGATGACCACCAGCACGATCACCCGTTCAAACAGGCTGCTGGCGCGCCGGATAATATCCAGATGCCCCCGGGTGATGGGATCAAAACTGCCCGGGCAAACCGCTGTGCTCTGCATCAGCGCCCCTCCTTTTCCCGATAAATCGTCACCTTGCTTTTGCCGTAATGATATTCCCTGCTGCGGCAGAAGCGGCCCGCCTGCTCCGGCAGGGTCTCCCCCCGGCTGGTCTCGCAGAGGATGATGCCCCCGGGAGCCATTTTTTCCGCCAATAAGGGCAGGCACTCCGGAATCAGACCCTGGTCATAGGGCGGGTCCAGAAACGCCAGGTCGAACTGCTCCCGGCAGGAGAGGAGGAACCCCTTGGCGTCGCCTGCCACCAGGCGGGCGCGCTCCCAAAAGCCGGTGTGGCGCAGGTTCTGTTCTACTGCCTGGCGGGAAGCGCGGGACTGATCCACAAACACCGCGCCGCGGGCGCCGCGGCTCATGGCCTCGATGCCCAGCTGGCCCGAGCCGGCAAACAGGTCCAGCGCCAGCGCCCCCTCGATCTCAAACTGGATGGCGCTGAACATGCCCTCTTTGGCCATATCGGTGGTGGGGCGCACATCCATCCCCTCCGGGGCGGTCAGCTTGCGCCCTCTTGCCGTTCCGGTAATCACTCTCATGGTTCTTTCTCCGCTCCCGCGGCCGCAAAAAGGGCCCGGTCCTTCCGTATTTTTTAATATTTTATCCTGTTTCGCCACCGCTTGTCAAGGCATCCGGCGGATTCTCCCCCGGATGGAAGTGCTCATACACCGCCTGGGCCAGCTTCGGGCTGATGCCCTTGACCTGCTCCAGCTGGGCCGGGCTGGCCTGGCGCACCCGGGCGATGCCGCCCAGCTCCCCCAGCAGGGCCAGTGCCTTCTGCCGGCCGATGCCGGGGATGGCGCACAGTTCCAGCCGGAAGGAGTCCTTCTGGTGCTTTTTGCGGGAATAGCCGATGGTATACCGATGCACCTCATCCTGCAGCCTGGAAAGGAAGGTAAAGCACGCCCGGGTGGAGGTGATGGCGATCTCCCCGCCGCCGGAGGTGATGGCGCGGGTGCGGTGGTGGCTGTCCTTGACCATGCCGAACACCGGGATCACCAGCCCCATCTCCTCCATCAGGCGCGTGATGACAGAAAGATGCCCCTTGCCGCCGTCCAGCAATATCAGGTCCGGCCGGCGGGAGAAGGCCTCGTCGCTGCCGTCGTTTTCCTTCAAATACCGCAGCCGGCGGGAGAGCATCTCGGTCATGGCGGCGTAATCGTCGATGCCGCCGGTGGTCTCAATCTTAAATTTGCGGTAGCAGGATTTTTTGGGCCGTCCGTCTTCATAAACCACCATGCCGCCCACAATCACCTGCTCGCCAATATTGGAGATATCATACGCCTCAATATACCGCGGCGGGGCGGCCAGCCCCAGCAGCTCCGCCAGCTGGGCCAGGGCGGCCAGCTCCCGGCCGGAGGCCTCCGACTGCAGCGACAGGCGCTCCGCCGCATTCTGGTGGGCCATCTGGGCCATCTGCCTTAAAGCGCCCCGTTCCGGCACCCGCACCTCCACCTTGGCGCCCAGACGCTCGCCCAGCAGCCGGGCGATCAGCTCCCGATCCTCCAGTTCGCCATCCACCACAATGAGCTTCGGAATCTCATGCCGCCCGGCATAATAATACGAGAGCAGAAAATCTCGCCGGAAATCCGCCGGTGACGGCTGGTCCTTGACCAGGAAGTCCTCCTTATCCACCAGCCGGTTCTCCCGGAATTTGATGACGGCGGCGCAGCTCTCCTTTTCCGAGCAGAGCACGCCGATGCAGTCCACTTCCTTCTCCCGGGTCATCACCACCGTCTGGTGCTCCCCGATCTGGCTGAGCACCTTGAGCCGGTCACGGTAATAGGCGGCCTTTTCAAAATCCAGCGCTTCGGCGGCGGCGTTCATCCGCTCGGTGAGGCTTTTGACCGAATCCGCCGCGCCGGACTGGATGAACCCCAGCGCCTGATCCACAAAATCCCGATAGTCCGCCTGGGGGATCTTGCCCGTGCAGACCCCCATGCAGCGCTTGATATAAAAATTGAGGCAGGGGCGCTCCTTGCCGAAATCCTGCGGGAACCTGCGCCGGCAGGTGGGCAGCTGGAAGGCCCGGTTGGCCTCGTCCACCGTCTGCTTGACCACCCGGCCGGACATATACGGCCCCAGATAGCGGGAGCCGTCGGAGAGCTTCTGCTTTTCCGCGGTGATGCGGGGCCAATCCCCCGGCCAGACGCGGATATAGCTGTAGCCTTTGTCATCCTTGAGCAGGATGTTGTATTTCGGCGAATGCTGCTTGATGAGGCTGCACTCCAGCACCAGCGCCTCAAATTCGCTGCCGGTGACAATAAAGTCAAAATCCTCCACATGCTCCACCATGCGGTAGACCTTTTCGGTATGGCGCTCCACCGCGCGGAAATAGCTGCCCACCCGGTTTTTTAACAGCTTCGCCTTGCCCACATAGATGATGGTGCCCTTGGCATCCCGCATCAGATAGACCCCGGGCAGCAAGGGCAGCTTCGCCACCTTCTGGCGCAGCCGCCGGAGCTTTTCCTGATCTATGGCCACAGCCATCCCCCCTTGCCTGAGAAAACAAAAAGCGGCACAAATGCTGTGCCGCCCTGTCTGCTGCCTAGTGACAATTACGCATTAAAGCCGGATTCCACCAGCTTGATCAGGCCTTCCACCGCCTGCTGCTCATCCACGCCATCGGCGATGATGCGGATGGGAGTGCCGCCTACGATGCCCAGTGACAAAACGCCCAGCAGGCTCTTGGCATTGACGCGGCGCTCGTCCTTTTCCACCCAGATGGAGCTCTTGTAGCCGTTGGCTTTCTGGATAAAGAAGGTGGCAGGGCGCGCATGCAGGCCCACTTGGTTTTGAACCGTGATTTCTTTTACAAACATAGTTCGTACTCTCCTACTAAAATTCACTCAATCTCAAAAAAAGCCTAACATCTATGCCAATATTATATCCATAAGCTGGTACAGCGTCAATGCGAAAACGAAAAATTCGGCGTTTTTTCCGTTTTTTCTGTGGCTTATCCAGAACCGGCAAAAAGCGCCCAAAGTTGTTTGTGCAAATCACCTATAAAGTTTTCCACAATATGGGCAAGTTATATATCCCCTACCAAAGCCTCAGTCCAGCTCCACCTGGGCGCCCAGCGTCTGGGCCGCCAGCACGGCGAAGAAAAGATCCACCTTGGCGCCCTTCCAATCCGGCGCGCGCAGATCCACCCCGGAAAAACTGCTCTCCCGCAGATCCGCCCCCCGGAAGCTGGCCTCCTCCAGCAGCGCCCCGTCGAAGCGGCACCGGCGCAGCACCCCTCCGTCAAAGGCGCAGCCCCGCAGGTCGGCGCCGGAGAAATTCACCTCGCTGCACACCCGGCGGGAAAAATCCAGCCCGGTCAGGTCGGTATAGGACCAGTCCCCTCCCTCCAGCGAAAGGCTCTGGCAATCCGCCCCCCGGAAGCTGGAGCCGGTCAGCTTGCACTGCCGGAACCGGACGTTAAACAGCCGGGAAAAGCGGAAGCTGCAGCCTGTGACGGCACAGCCCTCAAAGCCGGTCCCCTGGAACCGGCAGCTGAGAAAACGGCAGTTCTCAAACCGGCAATGCTCCAGGGTCAAATCGTCAAATTCCACCTCCCGGAACAGGCAGCCGGCAAAGGCCAGCCGCTCCGAAACGGGGTAAAGGGCCGAAAAATCCCCCTCAAACTCCCGGTTCTGCTCCATCTGATGCATCTTCCTTCTGCTCCTTTGCCTGCAGCTCTCTTAAATAACGCCGGTCCGCCTCGGTGAGCGGCGCCTGCTCCAGCAGGTCGGGCCGCTTGCGAAGGGTGTTTTCCAGGGCCTTTTGCCGCCTCCACGCCTGGATATTGGCATGATGGCCGCTGAGCAGCACCTCCGGCACCGCCTGGCCGTGCCAGACCGCCGGCTTGGTATACTGGGGATACTCCAAAAGGCCGTTGTAGTGGCTCTCTTCGGTATAGCACTCCTCATCGGCCAGCACCCCGTCGCACAGCCGGGCCACCGCGTCGGTGATGACCAGGGCGCCCAGCTCCCCGCCGGTGAGCACATAATCCCCGATGGAGATCTCCTCATCCACAATCTCATCCAGCACCCGCTGGTCCACCCCTTCATAGTGGCCGCACAGCAGAAAGAGATGCTCCTTCTGGGCCAGCTGCCGGGCCTTCTGCTGGTCGAACACCTGCCCCTGCGGGGAAAGATAAATGACATGGGGCTTCTGTTCGCACTCCCGGGTCACCGCCTCATAGCAGCGCCAGATGGGGTCAGCCTGCATCAGCATGCCCATGCCGCCGCCATAGGGGGTATCATCCACCCGGCGGTGCTTATCCTGGGTGTAATTGCGGATCTGGTGGCAGCGGATATCCAGAATCCCCGCCCGGCGGGCCCGGCCGATGATGCTCTCGCCCAGCACCCACTCGCACATATCCACAAACAGCGTCGCAATGTCAATCCTCATCAAACAGGCCCTCCAGCGGGCGGATCACCATCCGGCCCTCTTCCAGCTCCACCGAGAGCACCACCTGGGCAATGGCGGGCACCAGGCGCACCCGGCCCTCCTCATCCTTAAGCTCATAGACGTCGTTGGCGCCGGTTTCCAGCACGTCGGTGACGCGGCCGTAGCTGCGGCCGGTGTCGGCGTCCACTGCTTCCAAGCCGATAAGATCCGCCACAAAGTAGCTGCCCTCCTCCACCGTTAGGTCCTCCCGGTCCAGGTAGAGGGTCCTGCCCCGCAGCAGATTGGCGTCATCCATGGTGTCGATGCCCTGGGCCTTGAGGATCACCATCCCCTTGTGCACCCGGCTGCGCTGGATCTTCACCGGCTCCTCGGGGGAAAAATACAGCGTCTGCAAATCCAGCAGATCCTCCGGGCAGTCACACCAGGGCTGCACCTTAAACTCCCCCCGCACCCCGTGGGTGGATACGACCCTGCCGCATTCCAAATAGCGTTTCATCGGCGCTGCCTCCTTTCTTTGGGCATCCAGTTTTTGCGCATAACAAAAAGGGAAGGGGAGCGCCGCTCCCGCTTCCCTGATGGTATCAGTCGATCTCGACGGATACTTTGGTGTTCGTCTTGTTGGCTGCAGCCCGCATCACCGTGCGGATCGCCTTGGCGATGCGGCCCTGCTTGCCGATCACCCGGCCCATATCGTCGGGGGCGACATGCAGGTGATAGACCACGGTGCCATCCTCTGCGGGATCATCCACCGTGACGTTGACCGCTTCCTTGTCATCCACCAGACCTCTGGCGATGGCAACCAGGAGCTTATCCATACAATATGCCCTCCTACCGCTTCTTACAGCACGTTGTTCTTCTTGAGCAGAGCCTTGACGGTATCGGTCGGCTGAGCACCATTGGAAATCCATTTCTGGACCTTCTCCGCGTCAATCTTCACCTCGACGGGCTCCTTGGTCGGATCGTAATAACCGACCTCCTCGATAAAGCGGCCGTCTCTGGGATAACGGGAATCCGCAACGACAACGCGATAGAACGGGGCCTTTTTGCCGCCCATGCGGCGCAGTCTGATTTTCACTGCCATGTTTGTCACCTCCTGCCATAAAGTCCTATATGTTTTCACCGAATGATCGGGAAAAGCCGATTAAAGCCTCACCGGGGCATCATGGGGCCGAAGGGCATCCTCCGGCGCTTGCCCTTGCCGGAAAACTGCTTCATCATCTTCTGCATCTGGTCAAACTGCCGCAGCAGCTTGTTGACATCCTCCACCCGGGTGCCGCTGCCCGCCGCGATTCTCCGCTTGCGGGAGGGGTTGATAAGGGAGGGCTTGGCGCGCTCCGCCTTGGTCATGGAGCCGATGATGGCCTCCACCGTTTTCATATACTGTTCTCCCTGCTCCGCCTCGGCGCTGCCCACCTTGTTGAAACCGGGGATCATGGAAAGCACCTGGGAAAGGGGGCCCATCTTTTTGAGCTGCCGGAGCTGTTCCAGCAGGTCGTTGAGGTCCATGCTGTTTTCTTTGAGCTTTTTGGCCATCTTCTCGGCGCCGGCCAGATCCACCTCGGCGGCGGCCTTGTCGATCAGGGTGAGCATATCGCCCATGCCCAGAATGCGGGAGGCCATCCGGTCGGGATAAAAAGGCTCCAGATCCTCCAGCTTCTCGCCGGTGCCCACAAACTTGATGGGCTTGCCGGTGACGGCCCGCACCGAAAGGGCGGCGCCGCCGCGGGTGTCGCCATCCAGCTTGGTGAGGATGACGCCATCGATGCCCAGGGCATCGTCAAAGCTCTTGGCCACATTGACCGCGTCCTGGCCGGTCATGGCGTCGATCACCAGCAGAATCTCCTGGGGGCCGATTTCCTGTTTGATGCGCTTTAATTCCCCCATCAGCTCTTCGTCGATGTGCAGACGGCCGGCGGTATCCAAAATCACGATGTCATTGCCGTAATCCACCGCCTGGCGCAGCGCCTTTTTGGCGATCTGCACCGGGTCGGCCTTGCCCATCTCAAAGACGGGGACGCCGGCCTTTTCTCCCACCACCTTCAGCTGTTCGATGGCGGCGGGACGGTAAATATCACAGGCAACCAGCAGCGGGCGCTTGCCCTCTTTTTTAAAATGAACCGCCAGCTTGCCGGTATGGGTGGTTTTGCCGCTGCCCTGCAGGCCGCACATCATCACCACGGTGGGCGGCTTGGGGGCCAGGCGGATCTTGGCGTTGGTTTCCCCCATCAGGGCGGTCAATTCGTCGTTGACAATCTTGATGACCTGCTGGGCGGGCGTCAGGCTGGAGAGGACCTCGTCCCCCACCGCCTTCTCGGTGACGGCGGCGCAGAAATCCTTGGCCACTTTATAGCTGACGTCGGCTTCCAAAAGGGCCATGCGCACTTCCCGCATGGCTTCCTTGACGTCCTTTTCGCTGAGCTTGCCGCGGTTTTTCAGTTTTTTGAATACGGCGGAAAGTTTATCCGACAGTCCCTCAAAGGCCAAAAGCGCCCTGCCTCCCTTCAGTCATCCAGCGAATCGGCCAGGCGGATGATCTGCCGGGCATTCTCGCTGATCTCGTTGGCAAAAGAATATTTGTTATTGCAGAAGTCGATCTCCTTGGCCAGCCGGCGGATCTCCCCCGCCGCGGCCTGCACCTGCCGGAACCGCTGGGCCAGGCCCAGGCGCTCCTCATATTCCAGCAGCTGGCTCTCGGCGCGCTTGATGGAATCCCGCACGCCCTGCCGGGTGATCTTGCTGATGGCGGCGATCTCCGCCAGGGAGAGGTCTTCGTTATAATACAGTTCCACCACTTCCCGCTGCTTGTCGGTGAGCATATCCCCGTAAAAATCCAGCAGGTAGGAAATCCTCAGATCCTTGGCCACGGCCGCCGCCTCCTTGTAAAGAGAATCGCTTTACAATCCTACTTTCTCATTATAGCGGAAAAGCCCCTGGCTGTCAAGGGCTTTTCTTTACAGTTTTCGGATTTGGTGAAAA
>CAJFPC010000069.1 GCA_904398325.1 Candidatus Neoruminococcus faecicola
AGGGAGGGGGCGTGTGTGGGGGAACCGCAGGTTCCTACCACACATAGAGCGAAGCGGAAGTCCCCGCCGCAGCGGGCGGCATTTGGCGCAGCCAAATGCCTCTTCACCAAAAGAAAAGGCACCGAAAGGTGCCTTTTCTTTTGGTGAAGATGAATGGACTTGAACCATCGACCTCCTGCATGTCAAGCAGGCGCTCTGACCAACTGAGCTACACCTTCATACTATGCCGCAGCTGCCGCGGCCTCGTGGTCGGAGTGACAGGATTCGAACCTGCGACATCATGCTCCCAAAGCATGCGCGCTACCAGCTGCGCTACACCCCGTCTATCCCTCCGCACTGGAGGCTGCCTGGCCTTCTGCCATGTTGCGAAGACTATTATACCGGATTCCCGGAGAAAAATCAAGCACCTTTTTCAAAAAAATTTCCGCCCCTTCCTTCCCTTGACAGCGGCAGGCGTTTGTGATAGAGTTAAGTCAAATCCCACCCCCGCGGTGAGGAAGAGGAGTACCCACAGGGATCCGTGCAGAGAGCCGGCGGCTGGTGCGAGCCCGGCAGGATCCCGGCGGGGAAGGGCACTTCGGAGCGGGGACGGCGGTTTGTGCTGAGTGGGACGGCGCCATAGCCTGCGCCGTTCAATGAGGGTGGAACCGCGGAAGTGCTTTTTGCAGCAAAAGGCCTTTCGTCCCTTGCGTTATTTGCGCGCGGGGGACGGAGGGCTTTCTTTTTCGCCCCTCAAATCGAGAACACCATATTCCAAAGAGGAGAGAGCACACAATGGAAAAGACCATGGAAAAGATCGTCAACCTTGCCAAGAACCGCGGCTTCGTCTATGCCGGTTCGGAGATCTACGGCGGCCTGTCCAACACCTGGGACTACGGCCCGCTGGGCGTCGAGTTCAAAAACAATGTCAAAAAGGCCTGGTGGAAGAAGTTCGTCCAGACCTCCCCCTACAATGTGGGCCTGGACGCCGCCATCCTGATGAACCCCCAGGTCTGGGTGGCCTCCGGCCATGTCGGCGGCTTCACCGACCCGCTCATCGACTGCAAGACCTGCAAGAGCCGCCACCGCGCCGATAAGCTCATCGAGGAGCAGTGCGGCTTCGACCCCGCCGGCTGGACCGACCAGCAGATGATGGACTACATCCGGGAGAACCATGTCCAGTGCCCCGAGTGCGGCGGCACCGACTTCACCGACATCCGCAAGTTCAACCTGATGTTCAAGACCTACCAGGGCGTCACCGAGGACTCCAAGAGCGAGATCTACCTGCGCCCGGAGACCGCCCAGGGCATCTTTGTCAACTTTATGAACGTCCAGCGCACCACCCGCCGCAAGATCCCCTTCGGCATCGGCCAGATCGGCAAGAGCTTCCGCAACGAGATCACCCCCGGCAACTTCACCTTCCGCACCCGGGAATTCGAGCAGATGGAGCTGGAGTTCTTCTGCAAGCCGGGCACCGACCTGGAATGGTTCGCCTATTGGAAGGATATCTGCCACAAATGGCTGCTGTCGCTGGGCCTGCGGGAGGAAAACCTGCGCCTGCGCGACCATGAGAAGGAGGAGCTTTCCCACTATTCCAACGCCACCACCGATTTCGAGTTCCTCTTCCCCTTCGGCTGGGGCGAATTGTGGGGCATTGCCGACCGCACCGATTTCGACCTGACCCAGCACCAGACCCACTCCACCAAGAGCCTGGAGTATTTCGACCAGGAAAGCGGGGAAAAATACATCCCCTATGTCATTGAGCCTTCCCTGGGCGCCGACCGGGTGACCCTGGCCTTCTTGTGCGACGCCTACGACGAAGAAACCGTCGGCGAGGGCGATACCCGCGTGGTGCTGCACCTGCATCCGGCGCTGGCCCCCTTCAAGGCCTGCGTGCTGCCCCTTTCCAAAAAGCTGGCCGAGCCGGCCGGCAAGCTGCACGATATGCTGGCGGAGCAGTTCATGGTGGATTATGACGACGCCGGCTCCATCGGCAAGCGCTACCGCCGCCAGGATGAGATCGGCACCCCCTACTGCATCACCTACGACTTTGAATCCGCCGAGGACGGCTGCGTAACGGTGCGGGACCGCGACACCATGCAGCAGGAACGCATCGCCATCGGCCAGCTGGCGGATTATATCGCCCAGCGCGTCCGCTTTTAACCGGTTCCCCTGCGCTGGCCGCAGGGGAATTTTTTTCTGAACTGATCTTGGAGGGAAACTGTGCATTACCTTTCCATCGCGGGGATCTCCCTGCTGCCCGTGCTGCTGGGGAGCCTTTGCTACTGGCTGTATTTCATCCCGGACCTGGGGGCATTTTTGTTCCGGCTGATCCCGGTCATCATGATCGTGATCTGGTATCAGGCAGGCAAATGGATCGCCGGCCGGGTGCGCCGCCCGGCAGCGGCCTATTTCGGCTGCCACTGGAGCCTGTGGTTCTGCCTGCTGGTGCATGTCTGGCAGCTGTACCTGCTCTCCCCCAGCGACCGCAGTTTCTTCTGGTTTCAGCTGGGCAACAGCGTCTCCAATCCGCTGTCTCTGCTGGTCAGCCGGGTGATCTTCTTTTTCAGCCCCTTTCCCCGGCAGTTTGGGGTGCACGCCAACACCATCCTGCAGCTGCTCAATCTGGTGTTCCTTTCCGCCATTTTCTGGCTGGGCTATTCGCTGCGCCGCCGCCAGCTGGAGGCCGGCGATCCCCGCGAGACGGCCTAGCGCAGAAAACCAACAGAAATAAAAAAGAACCGGGCGGGCGCCAAAGCGCCTTCCCGGTTCTTTTTTTATGTGCCGCAGCGGCTTACTGCGCCTGCAGCGGGGCGGCGGCGCGCACCGAAACGGTGAGGCGTTCGCCGTTATAATCCACCACCAGGGTGTCGCCCTCATGCAGCTGGCTAGCGATGATCTCGTGGGCCAGCAGGGTCTCCACGCTGGACTGCAGGAACCTCTTGAGCGGCCGCGCGCCATAAACAGGGTCGTAGCCGTTGTCGATGACATATTCCTTGGCCGCTTCGGTCAGCTCCAGC
Organism: Candidatus Neoruminococcus faecicola; assembly: GCA_904398325.1. GTDB lineage: Bacteria > Bacillota > Clostridia > Oscillospirales > Ruminococcaceae > Neoruminococcus > Neoruminococcus faecicola. The sequence continues at coordinate 3,000 of CAJFPC010000069.1, forward strand.
TTCAGCTGGCGCTCCGCCAGGCGGGCGCTCAGCTCCTCCAGGAGGATATCGATGATGCCCTGGATGTTCTCCTTGGTCAGCGGGCGGAAGAAGACGATCTCATCCAGCCGGTTGAGGAACTCCGGCCTGAAGTGCAGCCGCAGCTGTTCCCGCACGCCGGCCTCCGCCTCGGGGGTGATGTCGCCGCTGGCGTCGATGCCGTCCAGCAGCAGCTCGGAGCCGATGTTGGAGGTGAGGATGATGATGGTGTTTTTAAAATCCACCGTGCGGCCCTGGGAATCGGTGATGCGGCCGTCATCCAGGATCTGCAGCAGGATGTTGAACACATCGGGGTGGGCCTTCTCGATCTCGTCGAAGAGCACCACACTGTAGGGATGGCGGCGCACCGCTTCGGTGAGCTGGCCGCCCTCCTCATAACCCACATATCCCGGAGGGGCGCCAATCAGGCGGCTGACGGCGAATTTTTCCATATATTCACTCATGTCGATGCGCACCATGTTCTTCTCGTCGTCAAAGAGGAACTGGGCCACCGTCTTGGCCAGCTGGGTTTTGCCCACGCCGGTAGGCCCCAAAAACAGGAAGGAGCCGATGGGCCGGTTGGGGTCCTTGATGCCGGCCTTGGAGCGCAGGATGGCGTCGCTGACCTTGGAGACGGCCTGGTCCTGGCCCACCACCCGCTCATGGAGGATCTTTTCCAGATGGAGCAGCTTCTCCCGCTCCCCCTCCATCAGCTTGGAGACGGGGATCGAGGTCCAGCGGCAGACGATCTTGGCGATCTCCTCCTCGGTGACCTTATCCCGCAGCAGGCCGTCCTGCTGGCGGCTTTCCTCGGCCAGCTTTTCCTCCGCCTCCAGCTCCTTCTGCAGGGCGGGCAGGCGGCCGTATTTCAGCTCCGCGGCCTTGTTGAGGTCGTATTCCCGCTCGGCCAGCTCGATCTGCTTGGAGACCTGCTCCACCTGCTCCCGCAGGCTCTGCACCTTCTGGATGGAGGCTTTTTCGTTCTCCCAGCGGGCCTTCATCTCGTTAAATTTCTCCCGTTCCTCGGCCAGCTCCTTTTCCAGGCCCTCCAGCCGCTCCCTGGAGAGGGTGTCCTCCTCCTTTTTCAAAGCGGCCTGCTGGATTTCCAGCTGGATGATATGGCGGGAGATTTCATCCAGCTCGGTGGGCATGGAATCGATCTCGGTGCGGATCATCGCGCAGGCCTCATCCACCAGGTCGATGGCCTTATCCGGCAGGAAGCGGTCGGTGATATACCGGTTGGAAAGCTCCGCTGCCGCCACCAGGGCCTGGTCCTGGATCTTGACGCCATGGAATACCTCGTAGCGCTCTTTTAAGCCGCGCAGGATAGCGATGGTATCCTCCACTGTAGGCTCGTTGACCATAACGGGCTGGAAGCGGCGCTCCAGGGCAGAATCCTTCTCGATATACTGGCGGTACTCGTTCAGGGTGGTGGCGCCGATGCAGTGCAGCTCGCCCCGGGCCAGCATGGGCTTGAGCAGGTTGCCGGCATCCATGCTGCCCTCGGTCTTGCCGGCGCCCACAATGGTGTGCAGCTCATCGATAAAGAGGATGATCTTCCCCTCGCTCTTTTTGACCTCGGCCAGCACGGCTTTGAGCCGCTCTTCAAACTCGCCGCGGTATTTGGCCCCCGCGATCAGCGCGCCCATATCCAGGGCGAACACCTTGCGGTCCTTCAGATTGTTGGGCACGTCCCCGCGGACAATCCGCTGGGCCAGCCCCTCCACCACGGCGGTTTTGCCGACGCCCGGCTCACCGATGAGGACCGGGTTGTTTTTGGTCTTGCGGGAAAGGATACGGATCACGTTGCGGATCTCGCTGTCCCGCCCGATGACCGGGTCCAGCTTCTGCTGGCGGGCGCGCTCCACCAGGTCGTAGCCGTATTTGTTGAGCACGTCGTAGGTTTCCTCCGGCTCCTGGGTGGTGACGGTCTGGTTGCCCCGCACCTCCATCAGCGCCTTGAGGAAGGCGTCCTGCCGCACGCCGCAGCGGCGCAGGGCCTCGCCGGTTTTGCCGCGGCTTTCCAGCAGGGCCAGGAAGAGATGCTCCACCGAGACGTAGCTGTCCCCCATTTTCTGGGAATGTTCCTTGGCCTTGGCAAGGATCTGGTCCAGCTCCTGGGAGATATAGATTTTATCCGCCTCCCGGCCGGGGCCGGAAACCCCGGGCAGCTGCCGCAGCAGATCCTGCACGGCGGCCTGCACCGCGCCCAGGTTCAGCTGCATGCGCTCCAGCAGCTGCGGGATGAGCCCCTGCGGCTGGTCCAGCAGCGCCAGGCACAGATGCTCCGGCTGCAAAGTCTGATGGGAATTGGCCACCGCCAGCTCCTGGGCTGCCTGGATGGCCTCTATGGATTTCTGGGTGAGTTCATTCATGTTCATAAGTCCGTTCCTCCTTTTCTTCTAAGCTCCCGCCTCCCGCTAGAGGACAGCGGCTTTATGAGAATGCAGATAATCGCGATAAATGGCTTCCACCTGCCGGCGGCCCTCCGCGGGGTCCTCCAGCCGGTCAAACCAGGCTTTCACCGCCTGGTCCAGCATGGTGAGAAAGGCGGTGATGGCATCCCCCGCCGTCTGGGGCGTCATGCCCCCCGGCAGCGCGAAACACCGCACCAGCTTGTGCCCCTGCAGGCTGTAATGGGCCTCCGGCAGCGCCAGCGGGGCCTTCTGCCGCCGTTCCGCCTGCACAAACACCCGGTAAAACTCCTGCAGATGCTCCAGCAGCGGGCGGTTCTGGCTGCGCAGGCCGATGCGCAGCTGCCCTTCCCACACGCTGTCCCGATGGATCAGCTCCAGGGCGTAGCGCAGGGTGGGGCGGTATTTATAATCCAGCGCCGTGCGCAGCGTCAGGATGCTTTCTGACGGCAGCTCCATCACCTGGATGGCGCTCTGCCCGTTCAGAAGATCCTCAATGCGGGAGAAAAGATCCCGCAGGTACATCTCCGGCGTGGTCAAAGAGAGATAATCCGCCAGGATGCGGTTGACCATGTTGGAGCGGCTGGTGTTGTTCTCATAGGCCAGCTGATCCACCGCCCGGACCAGGTCATCCATCAGCGTCAGGCTGTAAAGCGTCTTTTTCATCCGGGCATCCCTCCTTTCCGACAGTTATCAGTATAGCACAATCAAATAATTTGTCAAGTATTTTATATAAATTTATTTGAAAATTATTTTGCATCTTATCGGTTTTGCTTTCTCCCGGCAGGTATGTTATGATAAAAGCAAACGGCGGGCCCGCGGCCCCACTGCCGGCCCGCAAGGAAAACAGAAAAGGAGCGAACCCCCATGAAAAAAATCACCCGTTTGCTGGGCTGCCTGACAGCCTGCGCCCTGGCTGCCCTCTGTGCCGCCTGCGGCAGCGGCGCCGTGCAGAACACCGACGCCTATCTGGTGCGGCAGGGCATCTCCATGGCCGAAGAGATGCAGCAGCTGGCCTCCAACCAGGAATACCTGTCGCTGATGAGCGCCTCGGAGGAAATCGACGCCTTGGCCGAAGCCGCCGCCCAGGGGGATTATTCCCGGCCGGAAGCGGCCTTCCTGCTGGAAACCGGCTACGAAACCCTGTTTGAGCTTTCCATGCAGCCTGTGCCGGAGGAGCTCCCCGACGGGGTCATCCGCCAGATTGAAGAACGGGCCGGCACCGCCCTCGCCGGCACCTACAACGGGATGGCCGGGGTGGCCAATGTGGCGGCCACCAGCCTGCTGACCGCCTCCGGGGTCTGCCCCGCGCCGCAGGACTGGCAGGCCAGCCAGCTGCTCTTTTTGCGCTATCCCGGAGAATATTCCGCCATGATTTATTTTACCCAGCCCGGGGAGGATATCCTCCAATGCAGCGCCGTTTTTGTGCGGAACTTTGACGATTGGGGGGAACTGCTCCCCCTGACCGGCGACTGGCAGGAGCTGCCCGCCCAGACGCTGGAGGAGGCCCTGCAGCCGGCAGCCTGACCGCGGCCGGGGGCCTGACATTTCTCTTTATGAAAAAGTCCCAATTCAACTTTACGTTCTCAACCGCAAACTATGAATAGAAATATGAATACTATTATATGACATGAAAAAATAGAAAATCTGATTCTCCCTGTTAGGTCGTACAATACGGTGAGGAACGACGGCAAGCGGTGCGGGAAAATACCAGAGAGAACAGCACCGTCGACAAGCTGAAATGATATGGATTTTTTATCATCTTGTGTTATACTTTTTCTCAAATAAAACGAGCGGCAAATTGGAATTTGGAGGTATATATGAGGAAGTGTATTCGATGCAATTGTAATATGATTGAAAATTATGATGTAAAGGTTGAGGGAGGTGCGTACGGTTTAAAGATAACAAAACAAGGAATTTTCAAAGATAATCTTGGCAAAGTTCATGTTGCTGTATGTCCTGAATGTGGGTATCTTGAATTCTATCTTGAAGATACC
>CAJFPC010000070.1 GCA_904398325.1 Candidatus Neoruminococcus faecicola
CGCTTATTTTTTGTTAGCCAATCCCGTCTGACAGATGTCGTAAGTGTAATTTTGAGTGAATTACTTTCTTACGAGCACCCGCCAAAAAGCCGGGGGCATTTGTTTTTGGATGGGGATTATTTGCCGCGGTGCAGCAGGCTTTTCAGGCGTTCCAGCAGCGAGGGGCCGGAGGTCCGGGGCAGGGAGGGCGTCTCCCAGTGGGAGGACTGATCCATAAACACCTCCTGGCTGCTCACCGGCACCAGGCCGTTGACCTTGCGGGAGTAGGAGCCGTCCGAAAGCAGGAAGCTGGCTTTTACATTGTCCTCCAGCTCGGTTTTCAGAATCCAGGCCAGCTCCTCCTTGATCTGCGGGTCGTTGACCGGGCAGGCGATCTCCACCCGGCGCAGCAGGTTGCGGGTCATCATATCGGCGGAGGAGATATAATAGATGGGGTTTTCCCGCCCGAAGCAGTAGATGCGCGCATGCTCCAGATAGCGGCCTACAATGCTGGTCACATGGATGTTTTCGGTGTGGTTGGGGATGCCGGGTACCAGGCAGCAGATGCCCCGCAGGATCAGCTGCACCTCCACCCCAGCGCGGGAGGCCTCCTCCAGCTTGTCGATGACGTCCCGTTCCGTCAGGGCGTTGGCCTTGATGCAGAGGTAGCCCTCCGGGCCTTTGGCGATCTGCTGGTCGATCAGTTCCAGAATCTTATCCTTGATGCCGTAGGGGGAGGCCAGCAGCTGGTGGTATTCCCCTTCCAGATTGCCGACCAGCATATTCTGGAAAAAGACGGTGGCGTCCATGCCGATGGTATCCGAGGCGGTCATCAGGCTCAGGTCGGTGTATTGGGCGTTGGTTTTTTCGTTGTAGTTGCCGGTGCCCACCTGGGTGATATAAAAGGGATGATCCCCGCGGCGCAGGGTGATCAGGCACACCTTGCTGTGGCATTTATAATCCTCCACGCCGTAGATCACCCGGCAGCCGGCTTCCTCCAGAAGGCTGGCCCAGGAGATGTTGTTGGCCTCGTCAAAGCGGGCGCGCAGCTCCATGAGCACGGTGACCTCCTTGCCGTTTTCCGCCGCGCGGCAGAGGGTGCGGGCGATTTTGGAGGAGGAGGCCAGCCGGTAAATGGTGATTTTGATGGAGATGACGTCGGGGCGCTCCGCCGCCTCCCGCAGCAGGGAGAGGAAGGGCTCCACCGAATCGAAGGGATAAAAGAGCAGCTTATCCTTCTGGCGGATCTGTTCGATGATGCTGTAATCCGGGCTCAGGTCCTCCGGCCAGCGGGGCTGATACTCCGCAAACAGCAGCGGCTGGCGCACCCCCTGGGGCAGCGAGTCGATCATTTGATAGACATATTTCATATTCATGGGCGCCGGGCTGGTGTAGATCTGCCGCTGCTCCAGATTCAGGCGGCTTTTCAGCTGGGAGAGGAATTCCTTGCCCACCGGGCGGGAAAGCTCCAGCCGCACCACTGCCAGGCGGGCGCGTTTGGTGAGCAGCTTTTTCATCCGGGCGCGGAAATCTTCGCCGTCGGTATCCTCAAATTTTTCTTCATCAAAGCTGATATCCGCGTTGCGGGTGACGCACAGCACGCACAGCTCCTCCGCCTTGAAGCTGCCGAACAGCTTGCCTGCATACTGCAGAATCAGGTTTTCCATGCGCACAAAGCGGCAGGGGTTTTCCGGTGAGGGGAGAAAGAGGGGCAGCGAGGCGGGCACCGGGATAAAGCCCAGGGACTGCTGCTGGCCCTTTTTATCCCGCAGCGAGGCGGCGATATACAGCGCCTTGTTGGCCAGCAGCGGGAAGGGGTGGTGGCTGTCCACAATCTGGGGGGAGAGCATGGGGTGCACCTTGGCGCGGAAGTACTGCTCGAAGTACTTCGCCTCTTCGGGGGTCATCTCCTCTGGCTTAAGGTCGCGGATGCCCGCCTCGGCCAGCTGGGCGCTGACGGCGGCGTAGATGCGCTGCTTCATTTCGATGAGGCCGGGCACCGCCTCGTAGATTTTGCCCAGCTGCTGGCGGGAATCCAGGCCGGTTTTGTTATCCACCTTTTCGGGGGACATGATGGAAAGGTCGAACAGGCTGCCCACCCGCACCATGAAAAATTCATCCAGGTTGCTGGTGAAGATGGAGATAAACTTCAGCCGCTCCAGCAGCGGCACCGTGGGGTCGGCGGCCTCCTCCAGCACCCGGCGGTTGAAGCGCAGCCAGCTCAATTCCCGGTTTTGGGTGTACAGATAGCTTAAAGACTTGGCTGAATTCTTTGACACAGATATCCCTCCCGCACGCCGTATTTGCAGACAAACACTTCTTCTATGGCAAAAGCCTGCACCAGGCTCTTTAAAATCATCATGCCGGGCATCAGCGTGTGGATGCGCTCCGGCGAGGTCTTCAGGATCAGGTCGGCAGCCGCCTGCTTATCCGCCGCCAGCAGCGCGAACAGCTCCTCCAGCTGGGCGCGGGCCAGCGAGCGGGTCTCCGGCGGCAGGCAGAACCGCCGGCGGGCCAGCTTGAGCACCGCACGCACCGTGCCGCCGGAACAGGCCAGCAGCGGGGCGGGGGCGGAAAGCTCTGCCGCGGGGGCCAGCGCTGCGGCGATCTCGTCCTCCATTTTTTTCAGGGCGTGGCGCCCGGGCAGGATTTTGGTCACGCAGTCCCGGTAGAGCTTCAGGGAGCCCACCGGATAGCTTTGGGCGGAGAGGAACTTTTTATCCTGGAAGGCCACCAGCTCGGTACTGGCGCCGCCGATGTCGGCAAACATGCCGGAGGCCGCATTCAGGTCGCACATGGCGCCGCTGTAGCTGTAAAAGGCCTCCACGTCGCCGGGCAGCACCTCCACCAGAAAGCTGGTGCGGGCAAAAATAGCGTCCACTGCCTGCTGGGTGTTGGCGATGTTGCGCAGCGAGGCGGTGGCGAATACCGAAATATCGTCGATTTTCAGCTGGCTGAGGGTTTCTTTAAAATCAGAAAGCCCCTCGCAGGCACAGTCAATGCCGTCCTCCGTCAGATTGCCGCCGCTGACATAGCCTGCCAGCCCGGCCATAAATTTATCCTTGAACAGCACGCGGAATTTCCGTTTATTTACCTCATAAACCGTCAGCCGCATGGAGTTGGAGCCAATATCAATCACTGCGCATTTCATAGACGCCCTCCGTAAAAAAAGAGCGATATCGACAGGATTCGCTCTGTTTTTGCTTTCATCCTATCAGTTTTCCCCTTCCGGCCGCTATCCCGTCAGGGTAAAATGAATGTTAAATTTTGTTAAACTCTTGAAAAAGGCAGCAAAAAAGCCGCTCCGAAGGACGGCTTTTTCCCGATGCAGCTTATCGCAGAAAGCGTCCGCCAAAAACAGCCCGCAGCAGATAGCCCGCGCCCTGGAGGATCATGAGCGCCCCTGCCGTGCCGCCGATGGCGATAAGGCTGGCCACAGGGTTGAAGAAGGAGAGAAAGCCCACAACGGTGAACAGAATGCCCAAAGCGCAGAACCATCCCCAGCCGCGCACCCCGAAGGAGCGCAGATCCAGCGAGCGCACAAGATGCGAGATGCCGGAGAAGAGAAGCCACATCCCGAACAGCAGCGGCAGCGACAGCAGGGCAAAGGATTCATGAAACAGCAGGAAGATGGAAAGGAGCACGTTCAGGATGCCGTCCACCAGCAGCCATCCGGCGCCATACAGCCTGCCGTGGGCCCTGGCGTAAATGATCAGGTCCACCACGCCGGAAAACAGCATGGAAAGCCCCAGATAAATGGCCACGACGGCTGCAGCCAGGCCGGGCTGCCCCAGGCAGACAATACCGGCGAGGATCAGCAATGCGCCGGCAATGCCCCATAATACACGGGTAGCAGTTTGATTCATATGGTCACGTCCTTCGTTGATTGATAAGATTATCCTATCCCAAAACTGTCACAAAATTGCAGAAGATGCATGAATAAATCGTAAATTTTAGCACTCTATATAATAGAGTGATAATCCATGGGGTTTGAGTGGAGCCGGCTTCCAAAGAACCGGTGCACAAACGCCGGCATTCAGGCTTTCCCCGGTCGAATGCTGTGCGGCGGCAGGGTGGCCATTTTTGTGGGTTTTTAGGGGGCCCCGTTTTTTTGCGCGGCAAAATAAAAAGCGGTACGCCTTCCGCTGTACCGCTTTTTAACGATGGGAAGGATGTCCGGCCCGCCGGATGAGGCTTTTGGGGGGATTATTCCAGATGAGATACCTGATAAATCACGGCGAAGCCGGCTAAAAAGGCCGCGGGGCAGATCAGCCATCCCCAGCCGATGGGCAGCCCCGGAAAGACAGCTGGCAGGGAAGCCAGCATAAAGCCCAGGATCACCAGATAGGTGGGCTGCGGGTGGCGCTCCATCAGGCGTTCCAGCAGCTTGGTGGTGGCGAACACCCCGATCACCAGGCCGACGCCCATCGGCAGCAGGAAGGCCAGATCCAGCGCAGTAATGGCGCGGATGGTGCGGTCATAAAGCCCCAGCACCAGCAACAGATAAGAGACGCTGATGCCGGGCAGCACCAGCGCCACTGCGGCGATAAATCCCGCGAAAACCAGGAGCAGCAGCATTCCGGCGCCCTCGGCAGCCTCCAAACGGAAGGCAGGCGTGCCTGAGAGCAGCCAGGCGATCCCGGCACCCAGCAGCACATAGACCGGGACCCGCCAGGAGAAGGAGCGCACCGAGGATTTTTGATAGGTCAGCGGCACGCTGCCGGCGATAGCGCCCATAAAAAAGTACCCGGCGGGGAAGGGGAAGGCCTCCATCAGGCGCAGCAGCGGCTGGGCCAACAGAAAAATTCCGGCCCCGCCGCCCAGGCAGAACCAGAATAAAAAGAGGAAGGATTCCCGCATGTGCCGGAAAAATTCGCTGACCGCCCGGATGAGCCGGTCATACAGGCCCAGCATAATGGCCATGGTGCCGCCGCTCACCCCGGGGATCAGCATGGTGCCGCCGATGGCGGCGCCCTTGAGTGCAGTAATCAGATATTGTTTCAAAGAAAAAGCCCTCTCTTGGCGCAGTGTGGGTCCGCACCCGGCGGGAAGGTCAGGAATTCTTCATCACAATGCTTTCGATGGTGTCTGCCACATGCTCGCAGGCGTCCACACATTTTTCCAGATAGATGAAAATTTCCCGCCAGATGATGATCTGGAACACATCGTCACATTCGGTGTGCAGGGTGCGCATGCTGGCGATAAAGCGGCGGTCAGCCTCTTCCTCCAGGGTGTTGATGCGCACAATATGGTCGTGCAGCATTTTGGAGCGCTTGAAATCCGCAAATTCCGCCACCATCAGCTTGGCTTCCTCACAGCTGCGGATGACCACCTCGGAAATTTCCAGCGCGTCCGCCCGGATGGCCTGCACATTGTTGCAGTAGATGCGCAGCAGCACATCCTCGATCTTGTCAGCGATGTCGTCGATGTTCTCGCCCAGCTGGATGATATCCTCCCGTTCAATGGGGGTGATAAAGGCCTTTGCCAGCACGTTGAACATCTCGTGCTTGCGGATATCGGCGGCATGCTCTACCTCATGCATCTCATCGCACTGCTCCTTGATGCGCTCCGGCTCAAACTGCAGCATGGTCTGGTGCAGCAGCCTGGCCGCCTGGCAGGCGTAATCCATGCACTGGATGAATGTTTCAAAATAAAAAGAATCCTGCTTTTTCGCCATAAGCTCCCATCCTTTGTCGCTGGCGGCGCCCGCCGGGCTGCCGCACTTGGTGATTGCGTACCGGGTGCGCCCCGTTTATAAAATCAGCATAAACAGTTTTGCCATCACAAAGCTGATAAGCCCGCAGCCGGGGAAGGTGAAGACCCAGGTGAGCATCATATCCTTGACCACGCCGAAATTGATGGCGGAAAGCCGCTTGACGGCCCCCACGCCCATGATGGCGCTGGTCTTGGTGTGGGTGGTGGAAACCGGGATGCCGAACAGGCTGGAGATGAGCAGGCAGAACGCGGCGGAAAGATCCGCGGCGAAGCCCTGGTATTTTTCCAGCTTGACCATGTCCATCCCCACAGATTTGATGATCTTTTCCCCGCCGACGCTGGTGCCCAGGCCCATGACGGTGCTGCACAGCAGCATCAGCCATACCGGGATGATCACGCCGGAGACATCGCTCTGCCCATTGGAAAAGGCCACCCCCAGAAACAGCACGCCGATGAATTTCTGTCCATCCTGGGCGCCGTGCATAAAGCTCATGGCCGCCGCGCCGAAAATTTCCGCCCCCTGGAAGAAGCGGTTGGTCCGGTGGCGGTTCATGGAGGCGCAGACTACCGTCAGCAGCTTGCAGAATACCCAGCCGATGGCAAAGCCCAGGGCCAGGCTCATGACCAGGCCATAGATCACCTTGACCCATTCCATCATGTTGACGCCCTCCAGCCCGTTGTGCATGGCAATGGCGGCGCCGGTGAGGCCTGCGATCAGGCTGTGGCTTTCGCTGGTGGGAATGCCGAAATAAGAGGCCCCCACGCTGTAGACCACGATGGAAAACAGCGCGGCGCACAGGGCGATGAGCGCCTCCTGGGTGTTGGCGCCGAAATCCACCATGTTGCTGATGGTGGAGGCGACGGAATTGTTGATATGCGTCATGATAAAGACGCCGAGGAAATTGAAAATGGCGCTGAGGATGATGGCTTTCCGGGCGGAGAGGCACCGGGTGGTGATGCAGGTGGCAATGGCGTTGGGCGCGTCGGTCCAGCCGTTGACGAAAACAACCCCCAAGGTCAGCAGAACGCTGATGGCCAGCACCGGGCTGGAAGCCATCGCCTGCAAAAAGTAGGAAAGCGAAACATCCATATCAGTATAACCCCTCTTTTTTCGATCCGCAAGGCGGAGCGCGGCGTCATTTGGAAAATTCAAGTAAAATTTATGTTAAATCCAGTCACATATAACCATACCATGTCGAGGGGCGTTTCGTCAATAGCCGCCGGCGCAGCGGGGCATACTAATTCTGCTGCGGCAGCCTGCCGCAGGGAAAGGAGAAGCAGATGGAGAAAAAAGCAAGGCCGGAGCGCGCCGACGGACCCAAAGTATGGCAGCGGTGTGCTCCGGCCCCGCCCCAGGCCAGCCCGGCCGACCCTCAGGGCAGCTATACCGGCCGCCCTGTGGAGCCGGGCGAGACGCCGGTGCAGGATGCGGATGATCTTTAAAAAAAGATCCCCCGGAGGGGATCTTTTTTTAGAGATTGATTTTGCCGCTTAATCCACATAAATCTGGCAGGCGGCCTTGTAGCTGAGCACGATGTCGCCCCCCTCGGCGGAAAGGGTGAGGGAGCCTTCATATTTTCCCGCCTTCTGCAGCGTGACGCGCATCCCGATGCGGATACCCAGCTCCTGCAGGTAATCCATCAGCTCCCGTTCCTCCACCACCTTGCGGATAAAGGTGCTTTCCCCTTCCTTGAGCTGGATCAGCGGGCGCAGGGGGCTGGGATGGTATGTGCCATCCTCCCCGGGGATCAGCGAGCCATGGGGGCAGTGGGTGGGGTGATGCAGATATTCATCCAGGCGGGCGGCCAGCTTTTCCGAAGTGTCATGCTCCAGCAGGTGGGCTTCCTCGTGGGCGTCGCTCCAGCTGTAGCCCAGGCACTCGGTGAGAAACACCTCCCACAGGCGGTGAAAGCGCATCAGCTGCAGTGCCTCCTGCCGGCCCTTCTGGGTCAGGCGGCTGCCCTTGTAGGCGGTGTAGTCGATCGAGCCGTCCCGCTGCAGCTTGACCAGCATTTCGCTGACCGACGGCTGCGAAACGCCCAGCGCTTCCGCCAGGGCTTTGTTGGAGACCATCTCACCCTTTTCTCCCAGATAATAGAGCGCTTTTAAATAATCTTCTCTTCCCGACGTCATATTAGAACCACCTAAAAATCAAAATAGAACATCCTTATTTCTCTGCCGTTATCATACCGGATGCGGGCGTTTTCGTCAAGCGGCGGTATTCGCTGGGGGAAAGGCCGGCCTCTTCCTCAAAGGCGCGGGCAAACTTGCTGGCGGAGCGGTAGCCCACCCGGGCCGCGATCTCGAGGATACCTTCCTGCGTCTGCCGCAATAATTCCATGGCCCGGCAGATGCGGTACCGCTTCATATAAGTGGCGATGGGCAGGCCATAGACCTGCTTGAAGCCCTCTTTTAAAGAGGTGGTGTTGATCAGATACCGGCGGGAGAGCTCTTCAATGGTGAAGCGGCGCTGGGGCTCCGCCACCATCAGGTCGTGGATCTGGTGGATGATGCCGCACTGCTCCGGGGGGACGGCTTCGGTCAGGCAGCTGGAGCAATAGAGCAGCGCCTCCTGGGCTTTCAGCTGCAAGAGGGCGGGCAGGAGCGCCTGGGGCAGGTTGCCGGGCAGGCTGAAAAGCCCCTGAGCCAGCGGTTCCGGCAGGCGCAGCGGGGCGTCGCTGCGCTCCAGGCGGCGGGCCAGCTGCTGCAATGAGACCCCGGCCTGCCGCAGCGGCTCCGGCAGATGGGCGTCGGCCGTCTCTGCCTTTAGGATGAGAAAAGCCCAGCGGGCATATCCGGCGGGCAGAGGATAGCGGCGTTTTTCGCCGCCCTGCACCAGGGTGCAGTCCCCCGGGTGCAGGGGGAAGGCGCCGGAGGGATCCTCCGGGCAGGCAATGCCGCCGGCGGCGCAGTGCCACAGCAGCGGCAGCGGCTGCGCAAGCTCCAGCTGGAAGCTCTCGGCCAAAAAGGAGCACACCGCCAGCACCACCCCGGGAAATACCGGGTAGGCGGCGGCATAGCCCCGGCCCCCGGTCTGCAGGGCAAAGCCCGGATCGGGCAGCAGGCTGCGCCACTGGATCTGGCCGGGGGAAAGGGCCTCCCAATCCTCCGGCAGGCGGGTGTTGTTCACGGCGATCCTCCTTCCCGGCGGGCGTCAGGGCGTGGGGCAGGTGACGCGGATCATCTTCTCGATCATATGATGCAGCAGCTGGGCCGGCTCGGTATCCGCAGCGGTGTAGTAGACCTCCTTGCCCTCCCGGCGGCTGACGATCAGGCCGCTGGCCTTGAGCAGCTTGAGATGGTGGGAGACGGCGGGGCTGCTCATCCCCATCAGGGCGGAGAGGTTGATGACGCATTCCTCGCAGTGGCACAGCAGCCAGAAGATACGGGTGCGGCTGCTGTCGCCCAGCTGCTTAAAAAGTTCCGACACTGTCTGAAAATCCCGAATCTCCGGCATTTCGTGCAGCGTGTGCTCCGACTGCTGGCCGTGGTTGTGCGGCAAAATGGTCGGCATGAAAGATTCCCCCTTTTTTCTGCCTTTATTTTAGCACAAAACCGCCGGCAAGAAAACCGCAGCGGCATATTTTCCCCATTTGCACTAGCCCGAATGGAAGGAATTTTGCCCCAAACAGAAAAAAGCGCGGGCTAACTCTTGACGCGGGCGGCGAAAGATAGTATAGTAAAATCAAAGATTAAGTAAATATTTAATCGTTAAATTTTAAAATACTTTTATCGGATTCCAGAAAGGAGCTTTTATGATGAAAAAGAGCTATAAAATCGAAGTGGACTGCGCCAACTGCGCCAACAAAATGGAGGATGCCGCCAAGCACACTGCCGGTGTGAAGGACGCGGTGGTCAACTTTATGACCTTAAAGATGAATGTGGAATTTGAAGAGGGGCAGGACCCCAAGGCTGTCATGAAAAATGTGCTGGCCAACTGCAAAAAGGTGGAAAGCGACTGCGAAATCTATCTGTAAGCCGCAAAAACCGCCGGCATCCGGGGAAGGGAGCGGAACCGGGTGCCCTTTCTGCGGGGAATAAATAAACAATTAAGTAATTTTTTAATTTAACAGAGCAACATGATATTCTAAAAAGGGGGAACAGGCATGACACAGACCGCTCAGGTGGTGCGCCAAATTCAGCCCGGCCTGGTGGAAATCGCCGTACGGCGGGATTCCGCCTGCGCAGGCGACTGCGGCTCCTGTGCCGGGTGCAGCCTTGCCCAGGGCGGGCAGACGCTTCTGACCACCGCGCAGGATAGCCTGGGCGCCGCCCCGGGGGATCTGGTGAAGGTGCAGTCCTCCACCGCGCAGGTGCTGGGGGCGGCGGTGATGCTGTTTTTGGTGCCGGTGTTTCTGTTTTTAGCCGGTTATCTGGCCGGCAGCGCCGCCGGCTGGCAAAACGGCGCCAGCCTGCTTTTGGGCGGGGCGGGTTTTTTGGCCGGGCTGGCGGGCGCCGTGCTGCTGGACCGGCTGGGCCGCAGGCGCCGTCTGTTCGCCTGCCGGGTGGTGGAGATCCTCAGCCCCCGGCATCGAGTTTGAGGAGTGGTGATGATGACAAAAAAGCAGAAGAAAAACCTAATCCGTATCCTTCTAGCGGCGCTGATGATGATAGCGCTGCATTTTGTGCCGGTGACCGGTTGGGTCAGGTTCGCCCTGTATCTGGTGCCCTATCTGGTGATCGGCTATGATATCCTCATCAAGGCTGCCAAGGGCATCAAAAACCGCCAGGTTTTTGACGAAAACTTCCTGATGGCGGTGGCGACGGTGGGGGCGATTGCAGTGGCCATCACCGGCGACGGGGATTATACCGAGGCCATCGCGGTCATGCTGTTCTATCAGGTGGGCGAATGGTTCCAGAGCTATGCGGTGGGCAGAAGCCGCCGCAATATCAGCGACCTGATGGATATCCGCCCCGACTATGCCAATATCGAACGGGACGGCCGGCTGGAGCGGGTGGACCCGGACGAGGTGGAGATCGGCTCCATCATCGTGGTGCAGCCGGGCGAAAAGGTGCCCATCGACGGCGTGATTGTCGAGGGCGCCTCCACCCTGAACACCGCGGCCCTCACCGGCGAGAGCCTGCCCCGGGACGCCAAGGCGGGCGACGAGATCATCAGCGGCTGCATCAACATGACCGGCCTGGTGAAAATCAAAACCACCAAGGAGTTCGGCGAATCCACCGTTTCCAAAATTTTGGACCTGGTGGAAAACGCCTCCTCCCGCAAGTCAAAATCGGAGGATTTTATCTCCAAATTCGCCCGCGTCTACACCCCGGCGGTCTGCTATGCAGCCCTGGCGCTGGCGGTGCTGCCGCCGCTGGTGCGCCTGTTTGCCCTGGGGCTGGCCGCCGACTGGGGCACCTGGATCTACCGGGCGCTGACCTTCCTGGTCATCAGCTGCCCCTGCGCGCTGGTCATCAGCATCCCGCTTTCCTTCTTTGCGGGCATCGGCGGGGCCAGCAAGGCCGGCGTGCTGGTCAAGGGTTCCAATTATCTGGAGACCCTCTCCCAGACCAAAATCATGGTGTTTGACAAAACCGGCACCCTGACCCAGGGCGTCTTTGAGGTCAACGGCATCCACCACAGCCCCTACAGCGACGAGCAGCTGGTGGAATACGCCGCCCTGGCGGAGAGCGCCTCCAGCCACCCCATCAGCAAGAGCCTGCAGAAGGCCTACGGCAAGGCCGTTGACCGCAGCCGGGTCGGCGATGTGCAGGAGCTCAGCGGCAACGGCGTTATCGCACAGGTGGATGGCCACACGGTGGCCGCCGGCAACGGCAAGCTGATGGATCATCTGAACGTGCCCTATATGGAATGCCACAGCGTGGGCACCATCATCCACATGGCCATCGACGGCCAGTACGCCGGGCATATCGTTATTTCGGATATCGTCAAGCCCCATTCTGCCGAGGCCATCCGGGAGCTGAAGGCTGCCGGTGTCCGCCGGACGGTGATGCTCACCGGCGACGCCAAAAAGGTGGCGGAGCAGGTAGCCGGCCAGCTGGGGATGGATGAGGTTTACAGCGAGCTGCTGCCCGCCGGCAAGGTGGAAAAGGTGGAAGAGCTGCTTGCCCATAAATCCGAGAAGGAAAAACTGGCCTTTGTGGGCGACGGCATCAACGACGCGCCGGTGCTGCGCCGGGCGGATATCGGCATCGCTATGGGGGCTATGGGCTCCGATGCGGCTATTGAGGCCGCCGATGTGGTGCTGATGGACGACGACCCGCTGAAAATCGCCAAGGCCATCAAAATTTCCCGCAAATGCCTGGGCATTGTGTATCAGAACATCGTGTTCGCCATCGGCGTCAAGCTGATCTGCCTGGCCCTGGGCGCCGTGGGGATTGCCAACATGTGGCTGGCCATCTTCGCCGATGTGGGCGTGATGATTCTGGCGGTGCTCAACGCCATCCGCGCACTGTTTGTGAAAAAACTGTGATTTTAGCTTCTCTCATTTTATCTCTATCCTCTTGCAGAAGGGCTCCGGGCGACCGGGGCCCTTCTTGCCCGAGATGCGCAGCAAAAAAGCCCCGGGGAACCGGGGCTTTTTGTTATCTTTTATCTTTGGTGCGACCGCTGGCGGAAGGCTCCGGCAGCGCCATTTCCCGGTCGATCCAGGCCATGAGCAGGGCGGGGATTTTCCGCGGCCGGGAAAGGGCTGTTTGCTGTGA